>NZ_JBSGHB010000005.1:278245-364923 GCF_053604195.1 Actinokineospora sp. NPDC004072
GCCGGTCGCGTCCGCTGGGCTCCGCCGTGCCGGCTATTCCCTTCCTGTGCAGTCCCTGAACCAAAAGGGCTACGGATGTTGCTGTCACGCGTGCATTCGGGTTGACCAGGACATCTACAAGATCAGGTCACGGCAAGGTCACGACAGGGGTCTCGCCTCTTGCGAAGTGTCCTACTTGAGTGTCTAATAGACATGTCAGCAGGACAGCTACCGAGGAGGCGACGAGGACCAGGGCACGGCGTCCCTGCGAGTCGATCACCACGGCAACTTCCTAACGACAACAACCTTAAGTCCCGTATAGCGCGGGCAACGGCTTGGGCCGTGCGGTCAGCAGCGAATCCGTGCAGAGCGGAATGGTGAACGACGCGTAGCCAAACGCTCATTTCCGAGAGGGAATGTGTAGTAACTGCGCTTGCAGCACCATTTGTATAGCTCTTGCTATAGAGCGGAGTAGCGCGCATAAATGGCATGCCTGCCACAGGTGTGTCCCCAAGATAAGTCAATGGTGGTCTAGCACCGAAAAACGTCGCAATGTGTAGGCGTTCGGGGTTGTCTTAGGCGGTTGCCGACATTGGGTTTCTCTGGCTTGAGAGCGTCGCTCTCGCCTGCTCATAGCACGCCAAACCCTACGGGCATGGTTCCTTGCATTGCGCGCTAGACGTAACGGCTTATCCCAACAGTGTTTTAGAGATTCAGGGAATGTGCCATCGGAACGCGCAACCCTCACCCGTGAGTAGTGCGCCGTATTGCCCGGATACAGGATGTGTCCCCTTTGCGGAGATCTCACAACGGCGAGGGTTGCGCGTTTCGGTGCCAGTTCACAACTGGCCTGAATCGCTGCCAGTCAACCACTTTCGCACACGAAACGGAGTACCGCCATGACTATGACTCTGATCGATTGGTCCGCCCGAATTAACGCCATGGCGGACGCTCTGTCCGTTCCCGACGGCGGCTTTTCCGTCAAGCCTGACGACGGTTCCGACGTCCGTACCGGCTTTGCAGTCGCCGTACACCCGGAACATGAACGCGTTTTCGACGGTCCAGTGACCAGCAACGACCTACACGAATACATCGGGCAAGCGAAAGACGCGCTTTCGCTGCCCGGTCGCGTTCTCGGCGGATGGCGCGACCCTGCGACCGGTCGCGTCTACCTGGACGTTTCCGTCGTGACTGCGGACCTGGCCGAGGCAATGACCCTCGCGCGAGAAACCGCGCAGCTCGCAATTTTCGATTTTTCCGCCATGGAATCCATTCCGGTCACGGCCGCGGCGTGAGTCAGGAGTGAAGACCATGAGTGCAGTTATCGTCATGATCAGCGACGGACAAGCGCGCCGCATCGCGTCCGATTGGCACGGCGGTATGTCGTCCGCTCTGTATTCCCTCGCGTCATCGGGTGCGGTTGACCTTGACCGCGTCCGGAGTGAGATCTCCCGTGAGCTGTGGCAATTGGACGTCGGAGAAGTACGACGCGAATTGCTCGCCCTGGACAAATACGTACGAACGGCCGGCGCACGTCCCGTGCAATCGGGATGGTCCCGCTTGTGGGACGACTCGCCGGTGACCGTGAATCACACCTAAAAGGATTGAATTGTCATGCCTGCCCCCAGCGATCACCCATGGTTCCGGGCACACCCGGTGAGCCACGAAAACATCGTGTGGCACTGGGAACAGGCCACACCCGACGAAATCGCGCAAGGAATGCGCTGGTATGCCGACGCGCACCACGTGGCAACCGCCATCGCGAACGGTGACGCCCATCTCGGCGCCGGAATGCTCGCGATTTACTCGCCACAACAGGGATGGATCGGCAACGTCCTTAATGCGGCTCGCGTACTGCGCGAGGGTAAGGGAATCGGCGGGCCAGGTTCCGGAATGTTCGCCACGACCGGCCAGAAACGCGCGGCGGATCGGCTGCTCGCCGGTGAGCGGTATGAGGACATTCTGAACGGTCCGAAAATCCGCGACTTTGCCCACCTGATCGAGTTCGGCGGAGATCAAGATCCGGATGACCCGCGCGTGGTGATCGATCGGCACGCGCTGTCAGTGGCGCACGGTCGCGCGCTCACCTCCGAGGAGTACGGCTCGGCACCGGTCAACGGGTTCCGCCGTAAGGACGGATCGGTTTCCCGTCGGCAGTACGACCACGTGGTCAGCCTGTACCGCCGTGCCGCGGAGCTGGTCTCCGCACGTGCGGGAGAACAGGTTTCGGCGCACCAGGTTCAGGCAGTGACCTGGTTGGTCCGTCAACGGCTCAACCAGGAAGCCGAGCAACGGCGCGGTCCTAACCGGCTGGACCGGGGACGCAACCATGCCCGCGCGAATTCCGAACGCGCGTGGAACGAATTCCGGACCGTCTACCTGCCTGATCTGGCCACGTGCCCCGGTACGGGTTACCAGTCGGCTGCCTAAGTGAGGTCTCACGATGACTGACACGCAAAACCGTTCGATTCCGACAACTGTTATTCGGGTCGGCGACCTAATCTTTCTGGACAGCTTCTCCGGACTCGTACCCGCCAAGGTGACCGGGTACACCCCGCGCGGCGAAATCTCCGTTTTGGTCACCGCGACTCGGGGTGCGTACCGACGTGGCGAACACACCACGTTCAGCCCGAGCGGTTGTGTTCCGCGCGCACATGTGCGCGTGCGTTGTGGACAGTTCCGAATTTTCGGTGTGTGGACCTTTGACGGACTGCGCGAGGAATCCCAACCGCGCTGGGCCTGAAACCCGCGCTCGTTTCCACGTTCGACCAGCCAACGCCAAGGGAGACCACATGTCCACCGACACGGACAACGTCGTTGAGCTCCACTTTCAGTACGCCCAAAACGGCGACGTCATGACTGACGACACCTACGGCGAACAGGACGCCGATAGCGCGGTCGCGTTCACTCGTGATGGGTGCGCTTTCGTCGCGTGCGAACGCGCACCGCGCGGACGCTGGCGCATCGATTCGACCGACGGGGCACCCGTTCCGGTGCCGTTGTCCGCCTACCGCTACCGATTTTCATCTCTGGCGGACGCTGCGAACTACGTCGCCAAGAAATGCGGCGCTACCGTCCTCCGCGTCGATTCCTGGATCTAGCAATAAACAGTCCGACTTATCCGGACATGTCACCGATGGTCAGCCGCGTGTCTCGGCGCCCGTTCATGACGGGCGCCGCGCAGCTCTCACCCGCGCGCAACGGTTGCAACGGCTCGGCTTTCCGTTGCGGATTGTTCGACTCATCCGCGCGCACGTCATCACCACCGTTTCCCGAATGAGCGAAGGAGTTCAACCATGTTCGTGTACGGCGTGTCCCTCACCGATATTCACCACGTCGTACGCGACGTGTCCAGCGCGCTCTACGACGGAAACATCACCGTGCGCACGGGTGAGGATCGCAGCAACCGCGCCGGCCCCCGCGCCACGTTCACCCTCCGCGCCACCGACACGGCCGGTTGCGGCGCCAAGGGCAGCGCGTCCGCATGCGGCAAGGGCACCGGCCCGAACGGCAGGCGCCGCACCATTTCCGCGTGCTGGCACGCCCACTACGACGTGCTGGCCGAATTGTTCGCCCGATTCCCGGCCGCCCGTGTGGTCACCGCGATCGCCACCTACACCGCGCCCACGTTCCGTGAGCGCGCTCTGGCCACCGCGTCCCGGAACGTCGGAAGCCAGTTGTACCCGGTCACCGCGCCGGACTGCTGCGAATGTGACCACACGGACTACGTCGACACCTTCGATCGCGCCGGCTACGTCGACGACTTCGACTGGATGCCGTCCGGCGACGCGATGCGCCCGAACACGGACGTCGACTACTTCCTTGATCAGCTCGACCGCGTGCTCGCCGAACAGTGACCCCCTTTCCGCCTCTGGCCCGTCACGCCATCCGACCGACGAAAGCGAGCACAACGATGACCACCGACCACCCGACCACGCTGGACGCTCTGCGCGCGGAGCTCGACCGGGAACGCGCACGGGCCGAGTCTCTGGAGACGGTGAACCGTGTGCAGGCCGCGAGCCTGACCGGCCTGGCCCGGCTCGCGGAAGAACTGCGCTGCCAGGTTGCCGACCTGCACGACGACGCGTTGAGCTCGCGCCCGATGCAGGTGCAGGGCCTGCGCAACGTCACCGGCCGCATGAACGGCTTGGCCGACACCTTGAGCCGCGCGGCACGCGGCTACTCCGGCGCCCGAACCACGGACATGATCTACCCGACCGTGGACGACGACCTCAGCGCGCACGGGTGGACGCCCCGACCGGACCGGGGCCTGAACGGCGTGTTGCCGCCGATCCCGATCACCGAGCTGGGCGACCGGCGAGGCTACGCGCGCGGCTGGCACCGGGGGCCGCAGTGGATCACGTTGTGGTTCACCGGTCCGGGCGCACTAGCCTACGCGGACAGCAGCGACCACGGCCGGCTCACCGACGTCGACACCGTGCGCGCCGTGATCACCTCCCGCCGGCCGTTGTCCGCGGACGCGCTGACCAAGTGGGTCGCGGCCCGGCAGAAGGCGCACACGGTGCCGTTCGATGCCTCGTACGTCCGGGTGTTCGCGCACCTGCGGTCGTCCTGGGGCGGGGGCCTGGTCGTCGATGATCGGTGCGACGAACACGGCGCCCCCTCTCCCGACGGGCCCGCTAAGCGCTCCGTGTGGGCCTGCCCGAGCGACCCCGATTTCCGGCTCTACGTCTGGGGAATCGGCAACGAACCGGCCCACGTCCGCTACTGGGCCGGGCCCGTGGTCGACATGGCCCACCTGGTCCAGATCACCGGCCAGTACCGCTGACTTCAGCCCGTCCACACCCACGGGCCGACCGGGTGGCCGAGTTCGCCCGGCTGCTGGCCACGTTCGGACACCTCTCTTGATCACCTCCGGCCGTTCGGTCGCCCTCCGGTGGCCGAACGGCCGGCCTGCGCCTTCCCGATTCCGCTCACCTCCGGCCCGAAGGGACCGATACCGCCATGACCACCTCCTCCACCGCCCCCGTGGCGGACGTCCTCGACTGCGGCCACCCGCCCACCCCGGACCCCGGCGGGATCGGCACCGGCCGCGCGCTCGACCCGGCCACCGGCGCCACGAGCTGCTTTCCGTGCTCGAACGAACGCGAACGCGAGGCCATGACCCGCGCGAACACGTTCGTCGCCTACGTGTCCTCGACCGGTCACGCGCTGACCACCTGGCCCGGCGGACACCTGGCCACGATTGACCCCGCCGATGCCCATCAGCTCGGCCGGCGCACCTACACCCCGTCCGGCGGACGGTGGACCCGCTACGTCTGGCACGCCACCGACGTCGACGGAGGCCGCTGGGCAGGCGTCAACGGCGGCCCTGGCCTCGTCATCCGCGTCCACCGGCTGCGCGTGTGCACCTGGCAAACCGAGTTCGGCAGCGGCCGGCTCCCGCGCTACTGCCACCGCCGCGCCACCCACGCCGGCCAGGGCGGCGCCTTCGACCTCTACTGCCGCACCCACGCCCGCCAGGTCTTCGACCTCTACGGCTGGACCACCACCGCCCTGCCACCCCGCGCGCTCGCCCATACCCGCGCGTGAAACCACGCCACCACACCGAAAGGAGCGCTTCGTGTTCGTGAAGTTCTACGACCGCCTCGACCTGTCACGGGCGTGCCTGGACGACGTGCTCACCGTGCCCACGAACCGCGCCAAGGCGCTCGACGTGGCACGGGGACGCCACCTGCCGCGCCAGTCGCTCACCCGCGCGACCAACCGCATGGGCTTCTGGGTCTACGTCTTCCAGCTCGGCGCCGATGTCCAGCTCGGCACGGTCACCTTGGCCGGCGCTCAGCCCGGACCCGAGCACGTGGTCACGCTGCCGGTCCGCCAGCTCGACCACTACACCACTCCCGGCATGCCGCTGACCGAGACGGCCGGCCTGCTGGCCGCGATCGCCGAGGACTACCCGCCCACCGCGCTGACCGCGCTACTGGCGGACAACCTCACCAAGGTCCTCGACCTGTGGGCCGACGCCCGCCGCAACGGCCGGACCGCGATCGACATCCGCGACCTCGACCGCGCCGTCACCAGCGAATTCGCCCCCGCCATCCGCGCCTGGCGCACCGGCGACGCCTTCCCACACCCCCGCCTGGCCGACACGGCCTGGCCCGAACCCGTTCCGAGGTGAACACCATGACCATCGACGACCCCACCACCGCAACCCCGTCCGAGATCGACGAAGAGCTCGCCCGGCTCGGCATCGAACACGCCAAGGCCACCGACACCGTCAACAAGCTCACCGCCCGCGTCCAGCGTCTGGTGAACGACGGCATGGCCGAGTACGCGACCGAGTTGCAGCCTCGGATCGAGCAGGCCCGCCAGACCATGGCCGAGTGCGAGGCAGCAACGCGCCCTCTCGATGCGGAGTTCGAGCGTCGGGGCGGCTGGACCCGCGCCTGGCTGGTCCTCAACACCGGTGGGCACGTGCACCGCACCATGGCGTGCCGCACCTGCTTTCCGTCCACCCGGTTCGCCTGGCTCACCCAGCTCTCCGGGCACGACGAGACCGAGATCGTCGAGCAGGCCGGCAAGGCCGCGTGCACCGAGTGCTACCCCAGCGCGCCGGTCGACGTCCGCAACCGGCCCAGCCGGATCAAGACCCCCGAGCAACTCGCACGGGAAGCGGAGAAAGCCGAACGCGCCAAGGCCAAAGCCGCGAAAGCGATCACCTCACCAGACGGAACACCCTTGCACACCAAGGGGTATGGGCAGATCGACACCGAGTTCACGGCCCGTCGCTCCTACGCGGACGCCTTGGCCTACGCCCGACACCTGACCAGGGCAAGCGTCGCCCACCACCGAGACACCATCGCCGAGTACCAGGAGGACGCACGGCTCATCCTCGCCGCCCTGGCCGCAAAGCACGGGCGCACCGAGGACGACCTGCGCGCCGAGCTGGCGCCCAAGGTCGAAGCCAGGTGGAAGCGCGAATACAAGTAGCACCCCAACTGTCGCCCGCGTCCGGCTGGCGCGCGACTCCTTTCCCGCACACCAATTTGGCTCTTACGAAAGGCCCAACCGATGATTCTGGTCGAAACGCTGGAAGACCTGGTTTACCACTACCTCGAAGATCCCGCCAGGCCCGGCTCGGCCGTCGGCAAGGTCAACGCGCAAGACCTGGTCAGCCACGTCGTGCAGCACCTCGCCGAGCGCGGGGTCGACGTGGGATTTCAGGACGGCTCACGCCTAACCCTGTCGGGAAGCGCGCACCAGCGGCCGGAGCCCGAGCGGCACCGCCTTCCCTTGGTCCTCCAGGAAAACGACGACGGACACGTCCGCATCTACTGCGACGGCCGCGACTGCGTCTGGTCCTGGCCGCTCTACCAGCACACGAGCGCGCAGACCAACGGCGACACGATCACCAACGCCGTCGAGCACGCCCTCCGGCGACACCGCCACTCCTGACCACTCCCTCAACCAGCTACGCCACATCGGCGCGATGCCCTCCCCAACACCAGCTCACCAGGGGAGGCATCGCCCTGCATGGACTGATACACATCCGAAGGACCTCGAACCGCCATGACTACCAACGACATTCACGATGCCCGGCAACTCATCGCTGAGATCAACGTCCCCACGGAACGCCCGCGCTGGGCGTGGTGGGCCCCCGGTGACGCCACCCGCTACCACGCCACGCTGATCAACGCAGCACCCAGCGCCACCATGGTCGGCACCGCGTCCGGCGGCACCTTCCGCGCTCTCGTGATCACGATCGACATGTTCACCTTACGTCCCACCTCAATCGTGATCCCGCGGCCCACTGCCGACCTAGACCGTTACACCGCAGAGGAATGGCTCTTCCGGCGGTTTCCTGGTGGCTGGTGGGCCGGCGTCCGGCCGCTGCTGGCCGCACTGGGCTGGACGCCCACGACCGACCGCGACACCAGCTACCGCAGCACGGACCACCGCGACATCACCACGGCGCAGCGCGGCCCAGACGCCGCCCGCTAGCACCAGGCGCCGCAGTTCCCCGGCCACGCGGCCGGACCACCCCACCCGCACCCACGCCACACCGGCCCGCGTCCGCGCGGGCCGGTGATGACGGCCACCCGCCGTCCGAGGAGATCACCATGCACAGCACCGGCAACACCGATCTGCCCACCATCGCCGATACGGCCAACCGTGCAGCCACCTTCGAACCGATGACGAACGAGGACGAACGGCCGACGATCACCGTCGCCGGGGTCCACGTCGCGCTTTACGTCGACCCGGCCAGCCGTCAGGTCCGAGTCTCGATCGATCTCGACGACACCGAACCGTGGCTACTGCGCAACGACAAGGACAGCACGGTCCCACTGCGCATCTGCGTCCAGGGCGACGTCACCTTCGAGGGCTGACAACCCCATCGCGCGAACGTCAGCCCGCGCTCGCGCCAATCGCACGCCACCGTACAGCGCCACCGTTCGTCCACTCAGGACATCCAATCGCGTCACGTGATGAAGGGGTGACTCATGCACACAACAACCACCGAAATGCCGAACCTCGCCACCTATGACGTCATCCTCGTCAACAGCAGCGGCGGCAAGGACTCACAAGCAATGCTCGACGAAGTCTGTACCCTCGCCGAGGCCGCGAGAGTCCTCGATCGCATCACCGTCCTGCACTGCGCGCTCGGCCACGTCGAGTGGCCCGGCACCAGTGAACTCGCCCGCAAGCAGGCTGAGCACTACGGGGTACGCTACGAACAGCGCCACCGCGAGCAAGGACTGCTCCTTGACCAAGTTCGCCGCCGCGGGCGCTGGCCTTCTGCCTCGGCTCGCTACTGCACTTCGGACCAGAAGCGAGGCCCCGCAAGGAAACTCATCACGCAACTGGTCGCCGAGCTCGGCGATCTGGGCCGTCCGGCCCGCGTGCTGAACTGCATGGGCCTGCGCGCCGAGGAATCGCGGGCACGGCTGAAGAAGGCTCGCCTGAGTCGTGACGAGGCCGCCAGCAGCGGCCGGCGCACCGTCGACACCTGGCTTCCAATCCACGAATGGACCGAAACCCAGGTGTGGCAACGCATCCGGGCGTCCGGCGTGCCGTACCACCCGGCCTACGACCAGGGCATGACCCGCCTCTCGTGCTCCCTCTGCGTGCTCGGCAGCCGCACGGATCTCGTCCGCGCCGCACAACTACGCCCGGAACTGGCCGCCGAGTACGCCGAACTGGAAGCCGAGATCGGGCACCGGTTCCGCAACGACCTGTCCATGGCCGAGATCATCGCCACCGCTGAGCAAGCCACAACCGCGGAATACACCGAGGAGACCGCCGCGATCGAGCTCGGCCAGGGCCAACTGTGGTGGCCGAGGTTCGAACGCCAGTTCGACCGTTACGGCACCGTCTTCCTGCTCACCGGTCCGGACGCCGAGGACTACGTCTCGTTCGAGAACGCACCCGTCGGCCAACCTGGACGACTCGTCGCCATCGTGGTCGAGACCCGTCGCTCCGAGCACTGTGGCGACATAGCGCGGTCCCTCGCGCCCGTCACGCCCTCGGTCGGCGAGGAGATCACGCTCGGCGCCGGCACGTTGTTCACCGACACGGACGCCGATCTCGGCGTGCCCACCGCCGTTGGTCTCGCGCCGGACGACAACCGGGACTCCGACTGGCTCGACCCACGCGCCTTGTACCGCTGCCACAACCAAACCGTGCGGCTCGAACTCCGCATCGACAGCCACACCAACGGGCACGCACGCGACACCACGTCACACGCAGCCTGACAGCCCGACAGTCGAATCCGACGCGGGCAAGTCGCGTGGGCCGCAATTCACCCACCTTCAGCGTCGCGCACGGGCCTTCGCGTGCGTGCGCGACACGACAACCCCATGGAGACAGGAGAAAGGACCATGACCGACGCCCTCGTTCCCCCAATTCCGTTGTCGCTACAGCACCTTCCGACCGTGGGCGGCCTGGTCGTGCCCTGGATCACGCCCCGCACGGCCGACGGGCGATACCTGTTCGGCTCGGTCGATCGCGATCGGATGGGGCGGGCCCTGCTGAACCGGTGGTGCGGAGTGTGCGGTCGGCCGCTGGAGCACCGCGCCGTGCTGATGATGCGCTTGTCCGACCTGCCACGGCAGTGCACGAGCGAGCCAGCGCTGCACCCGTGGTGCGCCGCGTACACGAGCGAGTCCTGCCCGATGATCGGCGGACGGCTGGATCACTACCGTTCGTCCCTGCCGCGGCTGGACACGAACATGCTGTCGGCACCCGATGTGACGGCCCGCCAAGGTGCTGCTGCCGAGCCGTGGTTCGCCGTGTGGCTCATTGGCTACCGAGTCATCACCGACCACGGCAACCTCGCCGCCTCGTACGCCGGCACGCGGCCCCTGCGTATCCGGCCCATCACCTGGCGTCTGCCGAACATCTTCTAACCCCCGCAGGCAACTCACGCGGATCGCCTGTCCGGCAACGACATCCACACGGAGGACAACATGCAAAGGAGGACACGAACAACCGAATCCCTCGATCTGATGCCCTACGTTTGGTCGTACGGGATGGGCGCGGAATCAACAGCCGGAATCCTGCGCATGCTCACCGATCCGGCCGCTCGACCTGACACGATCGCTCCGGACTTCTCGAACCTGGTCGTCGTCATCGCCCAGACCGGAGACGAGTGGAGCACCACCGGAAGCCTTGTCCAGCACTACATTCTTCCCTTGCTCCGCAAGCACAACGTTCGACTGGTTGAAGTCGCCCGCAAGGGTCCGGCCAAAAAGGACGGCGCGCCGTACTCCAGGACACCCGGCAACCGTACCGGCTGCACCTCGACGGGGTGTACAAGCTTTCCCGCGAGAACCGCGTCACCGGCACCATGCCGCAGCTCGGCGGAGTCCGCAAGTGCAGCCAAAAGGCGAAGGGTGCACCGCAGGATGCGTGGCGGGCCAACGAGTTCGGCGGTAGGCCCTACATCCACGCGATCGGGTTCAACGTCCACGAAGGAACCAGGATCACGCGCGTGACTCCGCGTATTCCATGGGCGGACAACGCATCCCGACGTACCCGATCTATGAATGGGGCTGGAGCCGACAGGACTGCCTCGACTACCTGTACCGCAAACTCGGCTTAGCGTGGCCGAAAAGTTGCTGCCGACACTGTCCCTACGCTGGCAACAAATCCGGCTGGCCCGAGCAACTCGCACGGTTCGCCGCGCTCCCAACCGAAGCGGCACAGCACCTCATCGACGAGTACGTCTGCACCGCTTATGTAGGGCCGAACACTGTTCATAGTAGGGTGGGTCGATGCCGATCTTGGGCTGGAGAGTGCACTTCACGTGTCGGAACTTGCCTGTGCCGCGGGAGCCGCGGGAGGTGCTTCAAGGTTTGGCCCCGGTGGAGGTGGTGGACCGGTGGCTGGATGATGAGGACATCCCGGATCGGGTGCCGTGCCTGATCGCGCCGGACGGTCACTACGACCTCGCGTTGAACCGGTACTTCCTGCAGGCGGACATGGTGGACGCCTCGGAGCACACCTTGGCGGCGATCGCCTACGACCTGGCGGACTTCCTGACTTTCTTGTGGTGCCACCGAAAACCTGTCGGCAGTCGGACGTGGACGGACGCCACGCCGGAGGATCGGGCGGCGTACAAGCGGTGGCGCCGGACCGATCCGAACGGGCCACGCGTGGCGGGGTCGACGTGGGGGCGATGCGTGGCCACGGTGAACCAGTTCTACAAGTGGGCGGTGCGCCGGGGGCTGGTCGAGCAGAACCCGATCGTGCAGCGTCCGGCGCGGTCGCGGCCGGGCCGGGCACGGTCTGGGGAGGAGACGCCGGCGGAGGCGCCGCGCGATGGCCGCAGGGCGGAGGCGGGCTGGTTGCCGCCGACGTCGTATCGACGCTGGCGGGATGTGGGGGTGCGCGGTTATCTGCCGACGGGAGTGCGGGACGGGTCGTTCAAGGGCCGGCTTGCCTCCCGGAATGCGACGTTCTGTGACCTGATGGTGCGTACAGGGCTGCGGTTGTCGGAACAGTCGAGCCTGTCGTTGTTCGAGGTACCGGAGGTGGATCTGGGGCGGGCGTACGTGCCGACCCGGTTGCCGGTCGCGATCGCCAAGGGCGGGTCGGGCCGCCGGATCTACATCGCGGCTTCGGTGCTGCGGGATGTGTGGGACTACGTCCGGTTCGATCGGGCCGAGGTGGTGGAGCGGGCACGGGCACGCGGGATCTATGACCGGGTGGCCGATCCGCTCGTGGTCGAGGACCCGCAGCGGGCGTCGCTGCCGCCGCGCCGGTCAGGTGGCCGGCGGGTCGCGGTGGAATCGCTTGGGCACCGCGAGCGGCGCCTGTTGTTCATCCGAGGTGAGGACGGGCTGCTGGAACCGGCGGCGTTGTGGCTGACCGAGGACGGGCTGCCGGTCATGCCGGGCACGTGGAAGTCGATGTTCCAGGACGCCAACGACCGGTGCGTGCGGCACGGGATCGCGTTGCGGTGTCATCCGCACCTGCTGCGGCACACGTTCGCGGTGGTCACGCTGGAGCAGTTGCAGCGAGAGCACATCCGTGAGTTGGCCGCGATGAGCCCCGCCCAGCGAACGTCCTACGAGCAGGTCTTCGGTGACCCGCAGGACTGGGTGCGACGCCGGCTCGGTCACCGGTCGTTGGAGTCGACCTTCACCTACCTGCACACGTTGCAGGAGTTGGAGATGGAGACCCGGCTGGCGCTGGTGCCCGATGAGTGGGAGCCGGCCGGACTGGATTCCGGCGAGCTGGAGCGTGAGGCTGCAGACGAGGCGTACGGCCAGGCCGGGCTGGTGGTCCGGTGAGCGGGAGCCGCCGGCGGCCGACCACGGGCCGGAGCCGGTTTGCCGCGCGTCCGGAGGGCGCCTACGAGCCGGAGCCGTTGGTGCGCAGCGCGCCCGGCTCGGGATTGGAGGTGCTGTTCGAGGGCGAGGACGGCCGCAACGACGTGTTCCGGTTCGCCGACTGGCCGATGCCACAGCTGCATCCGCCGCTGGCGGAGGCGTTCGCCGTGGTCTGTGGCCCGCAGGGAAGCTGTCGCACGCGGTCCACCGCGGAGGGGGCGTGGAGCGCGCTCAAGCAGTTTCTGCGGTCGCTGGAGCGCATGGCCCAGCCGCCCGCCACCCTGGCCGAGCTGACCGCGCGGCACCTGGACCGCTACCGGATGGACCGGCTTGGTTCTGTCAACGAGCGGACGCTGACCTTGGAGATCTGGCAGATCCGCAAGGTGCTGCGCGAGGTGCTCCCGCCAGAGCTGATCAGCGAGGAGGTCCACGCCTGGTTGAACCAGCGTCGGCCCCTGACGACCCCGAAACCGCCACCGCCCAGCGGGTACTCCGACCGCGAGTTCGACCTGATCATGGCCACGGCCCGGTCAGACGTCGCGGCCATCCGCGAGCGCCTGGCCACCGGTCGGCGGCTGCTCACCGACTACGAGCAGGATCCGGACTCGCTGGATGTCGAGCAGCAGAAGCTGGCCGCCACCTTGGCGCAGATCAGGGTGACCGGAGAGGTGCCGATCATCCGGATGCCGCACCCGAATTCCGGGTTGCGGGACCGCGCGGCGATGCTGGAGCTGGCCGGGTACCTGTTCCTGCTCGACCGCGACATCCCGCCGTTGCTGACGCTGGCGGTCGGGTTGTCGGGCCGCAACGCCGAGACCATCAAGGACCTGTCGGCCGTACACGAGGTCCTGGAGGGCAAGGCGGTGCGGATCGGGCTGGTCAAGCGGCGTCGCGGGCCCAGCCGCATGTTCGACACCGGGCATTGGGAGATCGGCAAGCCCAGCGCGCGGTTGCAGACCTCCGGCGGGCTGTATCTGTTGATCGAGGAGATGACCCGGCTGGGCCGGTCGTTTCCGGCACCGACTCGTTGTGGTCGATCTGGGTGTGGCGCAACGGCCACATCGGCGCGTATGACCGGCGGCTGCACCGCGGCAACTCGTTCAAGAAATGGCAGGCCCGGCACCAACACAACCTCGTCGACGACAACGGCGACCGCTTGCGGATCAACCTGCCGCTGTTGAAGAAGACGGTGGACGTGCGCAACACCCGCGCCGCGGGTGGCCACCTGCCCTCCTCGACACGCAGCAACACCTTCCCGGTGCTGTTCTCCAACTACCTGCGGGGTGACGCCTCGGTTCGGGAGTGGGCCGGCGAGGTGGTCACCGCGGCGCTGGCCGACGCCGAGCGGGACGCCAGGGCCGCGCACGCCCGTGTGCTGGCCACCGCGCAGGGTCAGGTGCCCGAACCGGCCGAGGCCGCCCACCGATTGGGGGTCTCGCAGGAGACCGCCGAGCTCCTGCTGGCGGGGCGGCTGGACACCGTGGTCGCGGCCTGCGCGGACATCGAGCACGGCCCGTTCGACGGCGGCAAGCGGTGCTCGGTGTCGTTTCTGACCTGCCTGGCCTGTGAGAACGCGCTGGTCACTCACGCGCACATCCCGCGGCTGAAGGCCCTGCTGGACTGGCTGCTGGCGCGGCGCGAGGCGATGGAGTTGGCGACCTGGTGGCAGCGGCACGGCCTTACCTGGCTGGCCATCACCCAGCACATCCGCCCCAAGTTCAGCCCCGCCGAATGGGAGCAGGCCCCACCCAGCGTGGGCCTGGCCGCCCTGCTGGACGTCATCGACGGACCGAAGGAGAACACGTGACCAGCGCCGCAGCCGCGCCCCGTCGCGGCGGGCCGGTGCCCCCGGATGCCCCGGTCCTGGCCACCCGCCCCCTGCGCCCAGGCGCCGACCTGGACGGCACGTCCCGGTTCGCTGACGACGTGTGGGACCTCGACGCGGCCAACCATCAGGTCCACACCCGACGGTGGATCCTGAACTTCCCCACCCTGCCGGCGGCGTTCCGCCCGGTCGCCAAGGAACTGTTCTACGCCCTGCTGGCCGGCGAACCCCCACCTGGGGAGACCCGCAGCTCGCTGGGCTCGATCCGCGGACGGTTCACCCACGTGAAGAAGTTCCTCTGGTGGGCCGACCGGCGCGGCATTCCGGCCTTGGCCGACGTCACGGCCGACGACCTGCTGGCCTACCACCACTGGCTCCAGGCTCAAGACCTCGGTCCCAGCCAGCGCGGCGCGCACCGAGGCGCGGTGCGGCTGTTCTGGCTCTACCGTCTTGCCCTGCACAGCGACGCTCTGCCGGTGGATCCGTCGCGGATCGAGGAGTGGAGCAGCGACAACTCCAAACCGGCCCGTCGCAGCGAGAACCGCACCGACCGTATCCCCGAGCAGATGATCAGCCCGCTGCTGGTGTGGGCGCTGCGGTGGGTCAGCGACTTCGCCCCGGACGTGCTGGCCGCCCGTGCCGAATGGTGGCCGCTGTACGTCGAGGGGCGGCGGCGCAGCGCACTGGGACGCCGCGGTCAACCACCGATCATCGACCGGGCCAAGCGGGCCGAGACGCGTGAACGGCTGCGCACGCTGCTGGCCGACTACCGCGCCGCCGGTCGGCCGTTGCCCGGTAACGCCGACGGGCAGGTCAACGAGCACCACCTGGCCCGCCAGATCGGCCGGTACCGCTCCGCGTTTCGCTATCCCACCACCAGCGCGATGATCAGCCAGGCAGTGGCCGAACTGGGGATCGCCGACGACACCTACCTCATCACCCCGGTCCGCGCCCAGGTGTACGGTCGGCCGTGGCTGGCCCGTATCCGGTTCGCCGACGTCCCGACGCTGACTCGGATGCTGGCCGCCGCCTGCTACGTGGTGATCGCCTACCTGTCTGGGATGCGGGACAGCGAGGTCAAGCACATGCGCCGCGGCTGCCTGACCCGCAAGCGCGACCGCGACGGCGCCGTCGTGCGCCGCGTGGTCACCAGCCAGGCGTTCAAGGGCGAGGGCACGCCGACCGGGGTCCGGGCGACCTGGGTGGTCTCCGAGACGGTCGAGCACGCTGTCACCGTGCTCGAACATCTCCAGCCACCCGAGGTGGACTATCTGTTCGCAGCCCTGCCCGGCTCCGCCGGGTACCGCTACGGCGACGCCGGCAATCCGCAGACCACGACCGCGACGAACCGGGTGCTCAACGCGTTCGTCGACTGGATCAATACCTACTGCGGCGCCCACGACCTGCCCGACATTATCCCGTTGGTGCGCAAGCAACGCTGGATGCTGTCCACCAGCCAGTTCCGTCGCACGCTGGCGTGGTTCATCGCCCGCCGTCCCGGTGGGTCCATCGCCGGAGCGATCCAGTACCGACACCACAGCATCCAGATGTTCGAGGGCTACGCCGGAACCTCCGACTCCGGGTTCCGAGCCGAGGTCGAGGCCGAGCAGACCCTCGAACGCGGCGAGCGTCTGCTGGCGATGATCGACGGCCACGAACACCACGACCTGCGCGGTCCCGCCGCCGCAGAAGCGCAGGCCCGACTGGCCGAGTTCGGCCGCAAGGTCGCCTACGCCGGCTCCGTGGTCACCGACCCGAAACGCCTCGCCAAGATCATGAAACGGGACGACCCGAAAATCTATTTCGGACAGTTCGTCACCTGCGTGCACAACCCCGCCAAGGCGCTGTGCCGACGCAAGCTCGCCCTGGATGGAACGACCGCGCTGCCCGACCTCGGTGATTGTCAGCCGTTGCGGTGCCGCAACGTCGCGTTGACACCGGACAACCTGGTCGCCCTCGCCACCCAGTTGTCCACTCTGGACAGCATTCTGAAGTCGTCGGAGGTGCTGGCGCCCTACGTCGCGCACCGGCTGCAACAGCAGCGTTGCGACCTGGTGGCGCTGCTGGCCGCGGCCGGCCACGATCCTCAGCGGGATCCCGATCAGCGCCGCGTTTCGGGGCAGCACAAGGCTGTCGACGCCGTCCGCGGCTCCGGGGAGGTTCGGTGAGCACCGGGTCACTGCCCAGCGAAGACCAGGTCCGCGCGGCGGCCGAGGAACTGCTGGCCGCCCATCGCGAGGGTGGGGCTTACCCGACGGTCACCGCCCTGGCCAAACGGTTCGACCTCAACCGCACCACCTTCTACCGGCACTTCGCCCCAGCCGCGGAGGCCATGCTGGACGCCGCGCAGCAACAGCACACCGACGAGCGGAAACGACGCCGGCCGGTCCGATCCGACGACGACCGAGACCGGGCCCTGCGGCGCCTGCGCGACGAGAACGACAACCTGCGCAAGCACGTAGAGATCTACGAAGAGCACCTGCGGATGCTCGCCACCGAGAACGCCCGTCTGCGAGACCAACTCCAGCGCCAGGCCGGGGTGACCGACCTGGCGGGTAGGCGCCCACCGACCACCGAAGCTCACTGATCAACACGGGTTCTGCCGATGGACCTGGGCCACTGGCCGCCGCCCCTGGTTGGCGGTGGCCCGAACACGGGTCGACGCGCTGGCACAGCCGCACGGCTCCGGCTCCGCCGAGACCACATCGGCGATAAACGTGACGAACCCGCCGGACACGGTCATGTCGTCGCCGCACAGGGCCCGTTCCGACCTGGTGACAACCTCGGCGGGGCATCGGCTGTTCGGCGGTTGGTCCGGGCGTGGCGGCCAAGCGAATGTGCTGTTGCCGAGACGCCGCCGAACTCACCCTTGGTGATCGGTCGCATCCGGGATGCGACAGGATGGGCGATGGACAGCTCGTCCAGTCTGCCCGCCGGGTGGGCGCAGCCGACACCGACGCCAAGGAGAAGGGAACCCGTGACGGTCCAGGACGTGTACCTGCTCGCCCTGCACGAGCCTTACCAGTCTCCGCAGCACCCGACGCCGATCAACGCGACGATCGTGCACGCCCTGACGCTGCTGCACCCGGCGGTGCCGCAGCCGGACGGCGGCCGGATGTACCGGTGCCTGACCGAGTTCCCCGGCCGCGTGCCGGGCGAGGTGGTGCCGTTGTCGACGCTGACCTTCGAGCTGGGCGGCGGACAGTTGTGGTCGCAGGTCGCCGACTGGGAGCGAGTCGTCCACGCCGTGGTGCAGATCGCCCGCCACCAGGGCTGCGACGCGATGCCGCTGGGCCTGCCGCAGGTCGCGGTCGTGCTGGTGGGCGGCGGCCCGAACACCGTGCACGAGCTGCACCACCCGGACGGCTCCCGCTCGCAGGCAGGCCCCGTCGAGCGGCAGCAGCACCTGGACGAGCTGACCGGCCACGTCCGCCGGTTCGCTGCGGAAGGCCCGTTCTGGCCGGGCGACAATCTCGTCGCTCCGTCGCGCGAACCGCGCGTGCTGCCTTACCAGCCCTACGGCTCGTAGCCCGGCGGGACGACGACCATACACAGCCCCGACCTGCTCCCCCTAGCGGAGGCGTCGTGAACGCCGACGATCGCGTCCTGCTGCTGGATCTGGAAAACCTCGGCACCGTGCGGCTGCGGCCACGGCCGCTGCGGGCGCGGCTGGAGACGCTGCTCGCCGCCGCCGGCGAGATCCACCACGCCGTCGCCGCCTACGCCCTGCCCACCGGCGAGGACGCCGACCCGCTGGCGTCGCTGCTGGCCGAGTTGCGCATCGCACCGCTGCGCGTGCCGCCCGGCGCTGACGCCGCTGAGGTGGCGCTGCTGGCGCACGCCCGGCACGTCCACGCCGAAGGCGGCCGGATCTTCCTCGTCGGCAGCGCGGATGGCCGCTTCGCCGAACTCGCCGGGCTGGGCCGCGTCGAACTGCTGGTCTGGGAGGGCCAGCCCGTCGCCACCCGGCTGGCCGACCTCGCCCACCACGTGCATCGCCTCACCCGCCCGACCGGCACGCCCACCGACGATGCCGCCGCACAGGACGAGCACGAACCACCGGACACCCCGGCCTTGACCGCCCCAGCGGCGGGTCCGGGCCAAGGCGAGGCGAGCATGGCGGTCGGGTTGCTCGCCGGGGTGGCCACCGGCATCGGCATCGCCGTGGGCCAACGGCTGCTCGACATCCTGGTGCCGCGCAGGAAACGCTGACTACTTACACCGGCCCCGCCGCCCGTTCGGACCACCCTCGGGCACACAACGGCCAGGATGATGTGTCCGGATACCGAAGCCCGCAAGGGAACGAACAACGTGGAGGAACCAGACGATGGCCGATGACGGTCAGGACTTGCAGCTCAGCGCCGACGGGACGTGGGAACCCTGCGCGATTCTGCCTGCCGACGACGACGGCGGGGACATGGAGCAGATGCTGGAAGCGCGGGGCTGGGAGTCGTTCCTGTGTCTGGGCTCGGGTGAGGACGTCGGTGTCGAGATCACCGTCTACCAGCGTCGAGACGGAACCGGCCACCCGCAGTACCTTCTGTCGGTGTGGGGTGAGCAGATCGGGTCGCCGTTCCTGAAGATCGACACCTTGCCCCAGGTGATGCAACTGCTGTCGCAGTGGGTGCCGGTCGTGCAGGCAGCGAGCATCTCCCGCGTCGTGTCCGACCTGAGTGCCGGGGTCATCGAGCACGAGGGCCTGGTGGAGACGATCGCGGCCCGAGCCACCTGGGGTGCGCAGGAGCGGCTGCCCACGCTGAAGGCGCAGCGGGACCAGTGGGACCGCGACGCCGCCGAGCGACGACGCGCCCGCGCCGCGCGGAAACCCTGACATCACACCAGCATCGCCCGAGCCGGCCCGAGCAGAACGGCCTCACGCGCCGGACGCTGCCAGGATGACGGCGCCCCTGAGCGGACCCAGGAGAGCGGGGGTCCACTCAGGGGCACTCGCCAAACCCAGTACCGCCGAGCGTCGTCAGGGCATGATCACCATGCGGACGTGGTGCTTGTCGACGACCACACCCGTGGGCAGGTCCTCGTCGGCCGTTCCGGCGGGGTAGGCGGTGATGACGGGCTGGGCGGCGCGGTCGCGGTCGAAACGGCGGACCTGCTCGACCAGCCGCTCCGCGAGCTGGGCGGCGGCGGGGCCGTGGCCGGTGGCGCCGAGTTCGTAGCGGCGTTCGCCGTCGGGACCGTCCACCGGGCGGGGCTTGGTGAGGTAGGCCAGGGAGCCGTTCTCGACGATCGCAGGCGTGCGGTAGGAGAACGCGGGGCGGCACACACCGGCCTCGATGGCCTCGTCTTCGGCGTCGAGGCGGCAGGTGCCGGGTTCGGTGGCGGTCAGCCACAGCCAGATGTGGTCGAAGGGCTCGTTGGCGACCACGGAGGCGCCGGACCACACGGTGGTCTCGGGTCCGGTGAACACCTCGGCCAGGGCGGCCGGGTCGATGTTCTGGTCGGTGTCCCAGTGCAGCGCGACGTGCTCGGTGATGGTGGCGGTCTGCTCGCCGGTCGGCACGATGCCGATCATGGGGATGAACCCGCAGAGCTGGCTGTTCTCCGCCCGCAGGTGCGTGTCGTGGCGGACGAAGGCGACGCTGCGGGCCTGGCCGCGCCAGTGCAGCGGGACCACCAGGGTGCCGCCGGGGGCGAGCTGGTCGAACCAGGCCGGGGGCAGGTCCCACGGCCCGACCGTGACGATGATCTTGTCGTAGGGGGCGTGGTCCAGGTCGCCAAGGGCGCCGTCGCCGGTGACCACCCGGACCCGGTCGTAGCCGGTCTCGGCCAGGGTGGCGCGGGCGTGGTCGGTGACGTCGGGGTGGATGTCGACGGTGGTGACGCTGCCGGTGTCCCCGACGAGTTCGGCCAGCAGGGCGGCGTTGTAGCCGGTTCCGGCGCCGATCTCCAGCACACGGTCGCCGGGCTGCGGGTCGAGCTGGCCGAGCATCATCGCCACCACGGTCGGCACAGAGATGCAGCTGGCCGGCCGGTCCTCGCCGGGCTTGATGGTGATCGCCTTGTTGGCGTACGCCTCCTCGACCGAGGCCGCGGGCACGAACCGGTGCCGGGGCACGGCCCGGAACGCCTGCTCGATGCGCTCGGAGCGCAGGTGACCGGCGGTGCGGATGTGGCTGATCATCTGCTCGCGCAGGTCCTCGGGGCGGGTACTGGTGGCGGCGTCGGTGGAGCTGGTCATTCGGTTCCTTCCGTGTGGTGTTTCCGAGTCGAGCGAGCTGAGGTGCGCGCCCGTGGGCGGGGCGGTGAGCAGGCAGGCGTCCCAGCCGGTGCCCGCGGACAGGTCGGTGAGCGCGACTCCGGCGCCGCCTTCCAGCATCCCGCAGGCGTCCGACAGTTTCCGGGCCGCGTGCACGCGGCGGTTGTGCCAGCGGTGTTCCAGCCGGGCCAGGGCCTCGGCGGCGTCGCTGCCGGGTTCGGTGTCGGCGAGCATCCGGCGGGCGGTGTGCACCAGCCCGGCCCAGCCGTGGCAGAGCGTGTCGTCGCCGAGCTGGTCGAGCTGGGCGTCGTCGGTGATGCACGCGACCAGCGCGGCCCTGACCTCAGCCGCCCTGGTGGGGGCGTCGAGGGCCTGGGCGGCCAGGTGCAGGGCGCGGGCCAGGCCGGGGGTGCCGTAGCACCAGGACGGCCGTTGCGGCCCCGGCGCCGCGACGGCGGCGTTGGCCCATTCGCGGGCGGAGATCATGCCGGGCCACCACGGTCTGGTTTCCGGGCCGCAGCGCCAGGAGCTGAGCCACCAGTCGGTGAGCTCGATCGCCTCAGCCTGCCCGGGCACGGTGATGCCGCTGATCATCGCGACGGACAGCAGCGCCAGCGGCCCGGCGATGCCGTGCGCCATGCCCAGGTTGGCGTGGCCGCCGGGCCAGCGCGGATCGCGTCGGCCGGACGGCCCGTCCGCGGTCCACCAGCCGGGCAGCCGAACACCGTCCACGGTGATCTCGCCGGTCAGCCGGACCAGGTAGGTCAGCACGTCGTGCAGCACGGCATGGTCGGGATGGTGCGGGTCGGTCTGCGCGGCGTGCAGCAGGTACACGCCGAGCCCGGTCAGCCCGTTGATCAGGTCGAACTCGGCCAGCGCGGGCAGGTCGCCGCGGTCGATCCGTGCGTGCGCGCGGTCCAGGCGGGTGCGGGTGATCGCCGCGATGTGCGCGTCGAGGTCGCGCAGCACGCCGTGGTAGGCGGGCAGGCCGGCGGTGCGCAGCACGTAGGCGACCGCCGGGGCGCCCCGGAACAGACTGGCGTCCCGGTCGGCGGCAACGGGGCTGCGGGTCATGGCCTTGACCCACTGGTGGGCGGTGGCCCAGTCCCCGATCCCGGCGTGGGCGTAGGCGATGTGCAGCAGCGCCAGCCCGGCGGCCCCGTTCGCCAGTGACTGGCCCCAGCCGGGCTCGGGATCGCGCTCGGGCGGCGGCGTGTATGGGTCGGTGTAGATCGTCACCGGGCCGCTCCGCCGGGACGGTGTCGCCAGGCGAGCGCGGCGTGACGGGCCAGGCGGCGGCAGGCGCGCTCGCTATCCCGGTCGATGCCGATCAGCCGGTTGTGGTGCAGGTGCAGCAGCGACTCCAGCACCACGTCGGTGTTCGCCTCCGGCGGCAGCGCCTTGCGGTAGCCGGCCAGCGCCTCGGCGCGGTGGTCCCACGCCTGCTCGATGTCGGCGTTCCAGCCGGGCAGCGACCGCACCGCGGCCGGTTCGGTGGCGAGCCGGATCGCTCGTTCGGCCACCGTCCGGTCGACGGTGGCGGCCGAGGCCGGCCGGGTGGCCAGCCAGTCCATCGCCTCGTCGGTGTCGCCGACGATGCCGCCGACGATGCCCACCAGGTTCGCCACGACCAGCGCGAGATCCGGCTCCGCCGCGGGCAGGTGCCGCAGCAGCGCGGCCACGGTGGTCGAGTCGGCGACGAAGACGTTCTCCGCGGCCGCAAGCACCTCGCCGTCTCCATAGCGGCCGACTTCCGGGGAGTAGGTGTCGAACACCAGCCGCCCGACCAGTCCCTCTTGCCGCATCCGTGCTGTCCACTCCCCGACCGCTGTCGAGCACTCAGCGTAGCGGCCGGGTGTGGTGCGCAGCCGTAGGCGCAGGTGGTCTGTTTCCTGCGGGCTGCGGTAGCGCAGCCACCAGCACGTGGGCTCATCGAGCGAGGTCAGCAGGCTGGACAGGTGGGCGGTGATGATCTCGCCGATCCGTTCGGGGTGGGTGAACAGCTTCGCCGAGATCCACGCGGCCTCCAGGGTGGCGGGCAGGTGCCCGTGGGTGTTGGTCACCGCCGGTAGAGGGCCGCGCAGCGGGTTGGGTGCCGCCGGCCGGGTGGTGACCAGGGGCAGCGCGATCTCGTGGGCGTGGCCGCCGATCCAGCCGTAGTCGGTGGCCGGGGTGGCCGCGTACAGGATCGCCTGGCCGTGCCGGGTGAGGTGGGCGTGCAGGAGGGTGGTGTGGGTCGGCTCGTCGAGGGTCAGGCGCAGCGTGCGGTCGGCGTCGCGGAGTTCGACCACCCTGGGGCAGCCCCAGCGGCGCCGCCACCGGTCGAGCACCTGCCGCCACTGGTCGGGACCGGCCCCACCGGGTGGGAGGTCGTCGGGGGCCAGCCGCCACTGGGCCGGGGACAGCACGGTGCGGCGGTAGCGCACGCGCGGCAGGAACGGGAGCCGCAGGTGCGGTCCCCAGTCGAACTGGTACCAGGCGGCGGAGAACGCCCTGGGCAGGTGCGCCAGGAACCGGGCCAGCGGCGGGGGCTGTTTGTCCAGCGCGAGCGCGTGGAACACCTGCGGCTCCACGACCTGCCGGTGCGAGAGGCTGACCAGGTGCAGCCGGTCACCGGTCGCGGTGATGGCCAGGTCGTCCATCGTGAGCAGGCGCTCGTCGCCGAGCTCGGGCTGGCGGTGTTCGCCCAGCGGGAGGAGGTGGTCGAGGTAGGCCGGGACGCGGCAGACGTTCTCCGCGTGCGGGTACAGCGGACCGAACGACATCTGCACCCGCAGTGCCCCGTCGGTGGCCGCGGGCAGCGCCCGGTACGCCTGCGCCAGGCCGGTACCGGTGGCCGTCGGGGTGAACCGGCTGGTGAGGGTGCCGGCCGAGCGGGCGGGCGCGACGGTGAGCAGGAAGTCGCCGCGCTCCAGTGCCTGCGTGGTAGCCGCGTGGATGCGGGCGGACAGCTCCACGTGCGGCGGGATGTACCGGTCGTCGAAACCCTCGCCGGTCAACTGGCCGATCATCTCGTCGGTGAGGACGATCTCGCGGCTACCGTCGGCCATCGCCTGCCAGGCCAGCGCCAGCAGCCGCTCGTCCCGCTCGGACGTCTCCGATGCCGGGGCGCGCAGCACGCTGCCGCGGTACCCCGCCGGATACCCCAGGCCGGCGTCCGGGTCGAGGACGTCGGCCAGCGGCACCAACGTGCCCGTGCCGTACCTGTCGAGGAAAGCCGCGTGGTAGTCGCGCCAGACGGCTTCGCCGGTCGGCTGCCGGGTCAGGCGCAGCAGGGCGCTGGCGGCCCGCTCCATCTCCTGGGCGACCTGGATGGGCAGCGCCACCGCGCAGTCCAGCAGCAGGTCCACCGCCAGCGGGGTGCGGCCCTCCGGGGACAACTCCCGCATCCGGCGGGTGAGCGTGGCGCGGATACGGCTCTGCTCGGCCCGCGGGGTCGCCTCGTGATTGTGGCGGCGCAGCTCGGCCAGGATGGCGTCGAGGTCGCCGATCAGCGCCGCGATGTCGGTGATGGAGGCCGCGTCGACCTCACGCAGCCGGTCTATCAGGTGCGCGAACGGGTCGGTGACGGTGAACGGGGCGCGCAGGCTGGTCAGCAGGTAGCCCTGTCGCACGAGTTCGGTGAGCATGTCCCGGACCCGCGACCGCTCGGTGGTGAAGTCCTCGGCCAGCATGTCGATCAACGCCCCGAACCGGACCGGGGTCACCGCCAGGTCGGCCACGGCCGCGACCGCGCGGGTGTAGCGGATGGTCACCCGGTTCGGTCCTTGCGGCACTTCGAGTCGCCCGCCGCGGCGCACGGCGAGGTCGGTGACCACCACGTGCAGCCGTTCCAGCAGGTCGGGGCAGCGTTCCAGGCGCGTGATGATGTCGGCCAGCCATCCGGTGTTGGCGCGGGCCACGCCCCGATGGTCCTCACCCCAGGTCGCCTCCGCCGTCCTGGTCAGGACCGCAGGGGCCACACCGGCGAACAAGCCGAACGGGGTGGGGCGGCCGATGCTGCGCAGTAGGTACCGCGCGGTGGACAGGGTGGCGCTGCGGATCTGCTTGTGGCTCACGGTGTGTCCGGCGCGGATGGCGTCCACGCCTTCGCCCAGGGACGGGCTGGCTTGGCGTACGGCGTCGGCGAGATCGGGTCGGGACCACATCTGCTCCAGCCAGCGTCGGCACCCGTCGAGGTCGGTCAGGTCGGGCCAGTGGTGCCAGGTGTCGGTCAGCGGTGCGGCGGCGGCGCGCAGCAGCGCGACGTCGACGTGTCGGTAGAGCGGTTTCCGGTCGCGGGCACGCATCCAGCAGTCCTCCAGGCCGTCGAGAGCGAGCGGGTGGGCAGGCGCCGGGGCCGGAGAACGTCGTCTCCGGCCCCGGCGCTTCACGGTCGGGCGGGGAAGGTCAGACGCCGCCGGTGACGCACGCGGACGCGCAGGTGGGGTCGCAGCCGTCGTCGGTGTTGCCCTTGCAGCCCATGAGCGGATGGCCGGGCGGAACGTCGGTGATGATCTGCACGTCGAGGGCGAACGGGTCCTCGACGGCGGTCGTCGTCTCGACCGGGGTCTCGACGATGGTTGGTGCGGACATGTGCCTCTCTTCTCTTTGGTGGACGGGTGTTCCCTCTCAACCTGGTCACCGAAGCCCGTGTGGAGCAAGGCTTTCGGCGGCCAGGAGCTTCGTTGCGCCGGGCACGATCGCCGGCTGCACGGGGGTGAGTTCGTGGTGCTCGGGTATGGGCGGATGCCGGGGAAACGCGCCACGTCGAGGGCCGTGGGCGCGTTCCCCGGCTCAGGAGGCCCCCAGCGGCGCGACGGCCAGCCGGTCGGCGGCCCGCGCGTGCCTGCCGTTCTCGGCTGCGGGAAGACCGTCAGCGGCCATGAGGTGCTGGTGGGCGATGGTCCAGACCGTGCAGGGGTGGGCGCGGCGCCGAAGCCATCCCGAGCACTGCGGACAGCGGCGGTGCTCGTTGGGGTGGTGGGCGTCCAGCAGGCTGCGCCACGCTGAGGTCAGCCGGGCGATCTCGGTGCTGGCCAGCGCGGCGCGGGACCGCAGGTCGCCGTCGGCGGCCAGCTTGTCCAGGCGGTCATGCACCGCGCGGCGGAAGGTGGCGGCCAGGATCTCATCCATCACGGGGCTCCTCGTCCTGCGGTCGGTGGTAGTGCGGGGCGTGCGGACGGGTTCTCGGGGCCGTGGCCGACTGGGCGGCGGCCAGGAGAGGGGGACGTCCTGGGGTGCGGATGTTCGCGCGCAGCAGCGGGCTGTCCGCCCGCCGGTGTGCCCAGTCGCCGTTGTCGGTGCACACGTACAGCAGGCGCGCGTACCGGTCGGTGCACGGCCACACGCCGATCACCGGGGACAGTTCCCCGCGACCGGGCAGCACCACGAGGTCGTGGAGGCGGATCTGGCTGGCGGGCACCGGTTCGAGGGCCACGGCCAACACGCGCGGGTCACGGACCTCGATGATCGGCTCGGCCTCGTTCTCCAACTCTCGTTCGGTGCGCCGGTGCCCGCGATGGCAGAACACGCCCGGCGGATCACCGGGACGCCGCGACAGGGCCGGGTTCCACTGCCAGAGGCGTCCCATGCGGTCCAGCAGCGTCCTCGGCCGAGCAGGCTGGGATGGTGGGGTCAATGCCGGTTTCTTCCTTGGGCGGGAGAGGAATCGATCAGGACGAGGTGCCGGACCGGCCGCTGGGTGTGCGGGCCGGTGACGGCACCGGGTGAACCGGGCGGGGACAGCGCGTCGAGGATCGCCAGGGCGGCGGCCAGCAGCAGCACGACCGCCAGCGCGACGGCGACCGCCCGCAGCGCGCTGGTCGAGGTGGCGTGGATCGCGCGACGAGGGTCGTCCTCGGGCACCTGCACGTTCTCCGTTCCTGGTCACAGCCGCCGAAGCCCGTTGAGCACGCGTTGCAGCAGCGCCGGGTCGATCCGGCGAGGGTTGCGCAAGGCGTTCACGGCGGCGGCGCGTTCGCCGGTCGCGTCGTCGGGTACCGCGGTCAACTCGTCGGTCGGGTCGTCGGGGTCGCGGGCGGCGGCCAGCACCACGGTGGGCGCCTGGTCTGCGGGTGGGTTCATGGGTCGTCGTCCTCGCCGATCACGGGTATGACGGCGGTCTGCTCGGCCGGAACCAGCCGGTCCGGGCTGGTTGTCCTCCTGGGCAGCGGCGGCGCGGGGGCGGGTGGACACGGCGGGTAGGAGGCGGCCATCGCCAGCACGCAGCAGTCCGGGCACAGGTGCTCGGGCGTCGGCGGGCGCCGCTCCCACACGTCGTCCACCGGCAGGCCACACAACCCGGCCGTCGGCCAGGCGGGGTCCACGACATGAGCGCGTCCGGCGTAGAAGGTGCCGCCGGGCCGGTTGGTGCCCCACCACCAGCTCGCTGGCCCCGTGGGCTGCGCCGTTGTCCTGTCCTGCATCAGTGACCGCACCGCCGATCACGCCTGCCGGGCACGGGGCGGCTCGGCCACCGTCCCCGCCGGGGCGCCGCTGTCCTGGCCGCTCAGCAGGGCCAGCGGGCACGGCGTGTTCGGCTGGCGGATCGACCAGTCCAGCAACTGCGTCCCGGCGACGCTCAGCGCCGCGACCCGCGGGCCAGCCGAGTCGACCGAGGCGGGCTGGAGGGTGAGATAGCCGTGCTGGTGCAGGGCCTGGAGCAGGGACAGCGCGTGCGGCGGCAGCACGTCGCTGCGGTGCCGCAACACCCCGTCCACGGCCACGATATGTCCTCGCGCGACCCGCGCAAGAACGCCGCGGACCAGGGCCGGGTCCAGGGCGCTCACCGCGCACCTGCCCCAGCACGGGCACCGATCCGGCGGACGTGGCCGTGCACGCACTCGTAAAACCCGCACACCAGCCGGTACTGGCGGCAGCGGTGGCCGCCGGTGGGGAAGGTCAGCGCCGGGCGCGCGTCCGGCGCCACGGAGGTGGGTACCCAGTGGCCCGACCCGGGTCGGGGGTCCGCGTCGGGCCACCGGGGGCTCGCGTCGGCCGCCGCCGTCGCCCCGTCCGCCCCGCCCACGCCGTTGGGGCGGGGAGCAGCGGGAATCGCGTCCTGCTCGGTCATGGATATCGGCGTGGCCATGTCGTCCACCGTCCTGGTCCGCACCGGCCTTGCCGATCCCCAGCGGTGCTAGCCCCATTGGGGCTTGACTTCACCGGCTCGACACGACTGGCTGGTACCAGCGGGGGTCTACGCTGTGAACCTGCGCGAACACCGTTCGGCATCGGAAGGCGAGCCATGACTGGTCCGGGACGACAACGCTGTCGGTTCTGCGGCACCGCGCTGGCCACTGTCACCGACGCGATGTGCGGCTCGTGCGCGCGGGCCGCCGGGTTCCGCAAGCCGATCCCGGACGGGTTCTACGACGACGCGGACCTGCGTGCCGCGCTGGCCCGCTACGACTTCGGCGCGGTGTTCGCCGCGGTCCGGGCTCACACCGGGCTGTCCCAGCTCCAGCTCGCCGACCTGCTGGATCTGTCCCAGTCGCGGATCTCGGCCGTCGAGCGGGGCGAGCGGCGGCTGACCCACGTCAAGCTGGCCGCCCGGCTGGCCACCCTCCTGCGCATCCCACCGAGATTGCTCGGCTTCCCCGCCGAGACCGGCGGTAGCGTGGCGGCACAGGAGGAGGTGAGTTGGTTGGAGCGCAGGGACTTTCTCGCCCTGGTCACGGCCGCCACGTTGGGATCGAGCCTGCATCCCGAGCTGGCCCGGCTGGGCTCGCTGCTGCCGGATCAGGTCGAGCCGGTGACCCGGCCGCGCATCGGCGCGGCCGATGTCGACGCGATCGAGGCGATCACCGACGGGTTCCGCCGCTCGGATTTCGCCCACGGCGGCGGCCTGTGCCGTGCGGCGGCGATCACGCAACTGCACCAGGTCCGCCGGCTGGAGGACGCCGTGTGCACCCCGCAGGTCCGCACCCGGCTGCTGGTCGCGGTCGCCGAGCTGGCCAGCATGGCCGGGTGGATGGCCTACGACGTCGACGACCACGACGCCGCCCGCCGCCTGTGGACCTACGCCCTGGACACCGCCCGCCGCGCCGACGACCACCCCCGCGCCCCCGACCTCGCCGTGGACGTGCTGCTGGACATGGCCCACCAAGCCCTGCACCTGCACGGACTCGACCCCATCAAGCACGCCGACCGGGCCGGTGAGGCGCTGCACCTGGTGCAGCTCGCCTCGGCCACCGCCGCCAACCGCCGCCACCCGGTCTCCACAATCACCTCCGGCTACATCTCCGCCGTACTCGGGTGGTGCCGGGCCGCGCTCGGCGAACCGGACCCCACCCGCCGCGCCATCGGCAACGCCCAGGACACCTACGCCGCCGCCGACCCGGCCACCACCCCGCCGTGGGCGTGGTTCGTCAACGACGCCGAGATCACCGCCCAGCAGGGCCACTCGCTGTACCTGCTGTCCCTGCACCGCCCGGAGTTCGCCCCGGAGGCGATCGACAAGCTCACCACGGCGGCCAGCGGGTACGGCGCGGAGTACGAGCGCAGCCGCGCGGTGATCCTGCCCCCGCTGGCCTCGGTGCAGTTCCAGGCCGGTGCCCTCGACGCCGCCGTGGCCACCGGCTACGACGCGGTGGACGCGATCACCGGACTGTCCTCCACCCGCGGCTACGCCCGGCTGCGCGTGCTGGACACCGTGGCCGCCCCGCACGCCGGCCAGCCCGAGGTCGCCGACCTGCGCGAACACATCCGCAAGACACTGGCCGGCACGGCGGCGTAACCGCCGATGGCCCTGCCCGACCCCCAGGACTCCGGTCTGCCCGGCCTGCCCACGCTGCGGGAGGTCTGCCGGATCGTCGGCGCCGACCCCACTAGCGCCCGCCTGCTGCACCAGCGGTCCAACGCCGTCTACCTGCTGCCCCAGGACAATCTCGTCGTCCGGCTGGCCCCGGACACCCCGCTGCGCCGCCGCCGCGCCCAGACCTGCATCGAGGTCACCCGCTGGCTGGCCACCCAGCCCGAGCCGATCGCGCTGGCCCCCGCGCCCGGCGAGCAGCCGGTCCTCGCCGCCGGGGCGGTGGCCACGTTTTGGCCCCTCCGGCCCACCACCCCGGCGCCGTCGCTGGAGGATCTGGCGGTGCCGCTGCGGCACCTGCACGCGCTGCCCGCCCCGCCGTTCCCGGTGCCCCGCTACCAGCCGTTGCAGCGGCTGTTCGAGGCCGTGGACCTCGACCAGCACCGCCCGCACCCGGCCGTCGACGCGGACGACCGCGGCTGGCTGCTCGACCGCGCCCACGGTCTCGTCGACGCCTTCACCACGACCGCGTTCCCGCTCGGAGAAGGGCTCGTCCACGCCGACGCGCACAGCGAGAACCTGGTCCGCGACCCCGACGGGCACTGGCTGCTCATCGACTGGGACGGGGCCTGCCTCGGCCCGCGGGAGCTGGACCTGCTCACCGGCATCCCCGACCACTTCCACGAACCCGAAGCCGACCGGCGGCGGTTCCTGACCGCCTACGGCTACGACATCCTCGGCTGGCCCGGCTGGACCCTGCTGCGCGACATCACCGAACTGCACGCCCTCGGCGCCTACATCCGCCTGGCCCCCAGCAAACCGGCCGCCGCCGCCGAACTACATCACCGCATCCGGTCGCTGCGCACCGGCGACCGGTCCGCCCGCTGGCACGCCATCCCCTGAACCACGTCCCCGCGCCGGACGCGAGTGGGGACCGCCGACGCGGCCGAGGTCACCGCGGCCGGACCGTGCGGCGGTGGGCGAGGACGCGGGTCAGCCGCAGCGCCTCCTCAACGCCCTGCTGAAGCTCGTCCAGCCGCTCCAGGGTGTCCCGCAGCCCCCGGTCCCAGGTCTCCTCCAGCCGGCGGAGCGCGGTGGCCGTCTCGGCGAACGCCGCCCGCGTCCGGTCCATCGCGGTGCCGAACTCGTTCAGCGCCGGGTCGTGCTCGCGCTCCGGTGGCTCCACGCCGGTGAGGATAGGCCGCGCTCGGGATGCCACGGCGAGCCCGGCGACGGCTCGGCAGGTCAGCCGGTCGCGCCGATCTTGGTGGTGAAGGCGGGGCCGTCGCCGCCCTCCCCGCACCGGAAGCAGTGGAAGGTGCCGTGCACGGGGCGCACGACGAACGCCCTGGAGCCGCAGAACGGGCAGGTGCCGCGGAGTCGGCCTGGCCCGCTGGGGTGCAGCGCCGTGTGCCGGCCGACGAGTTCGGCGATGCCCTGGCCGCCTGGAGGTTCGGGCGTGGACAGCATGGTGCGGGCCATGACGGCACGGTAGTCGCCGAGACCGACAAGCGGCGACGCTCGTCGGGGAGCGCGACGCCGGGGGTCCCGATTCCATCGGGCACGTTCCCCGGCGCACGACTTCCGGCCGCGTCCGCGGACCGACCGGCTTCACCCAGCACCGTACCCCCACGCCGGACCACCGCGCATCGACACCAGCCGTGACCTGCGCGAACCAGGCAGGCAGGGCGACGTCACCCAGGCGAGTGATCGTGGCGTGTCGATCCACCAGCGTGGCCGGGCAGCGGCCATCGTGGCGCGATGGGCAAGGCAAGCAGGCTGAAGAAGCAACGGCGAACCATCCAGACACAGCGCGCCCCTCTGGCGGCGCCCGAGCGCGTCGTGACACCGCGACCGCGGGAAGCCAGCGCGCCGGCGGACGGAGCGAACCCGGTCGCGGCGCTGCGGTCGATGCTGCTGGACCGGGGGTGGGTCGAGCAGCCGCCGGACGGCGTGCTGTCGCAGCTGTGGTTCGAGTTCCCCGACACGCTGACCGACTTCGCGCCGAAGGGCGCGTCCGACCCGGACGGCATCCACCCGGCCACGGTGCTCGTCTGCGCCCACTCCAGCAACGCGGACGGCTTCCTGCGGGACTTCGAGATCCACGTAGACCTCGCCGGTCGCGATCCCGGCCCGGCCTGCCCCGAGCACGCCGCACCGCCTCCGCGGACGTTCCCGCTGGACACCACCGGGCTGACTGACCTGGCCGGCCAGCTCGACGAGATCGAGCAGCACGTGGCCAGTTGGCCGGCCCTGATCGCCTGCGCCGACGGTTCCGGCGCCTGCCGCTAGTCGCCGCCCTGGGTCGTCGTGTGCGACGGTTCCATCGGAATGATCGTGGACATGCCCATCGTCTCCACCTTCCGTCGGACCGCCGGGGAGGCCACTATCCGCAGCACCTGCCCCTCGGCAGCACAACGGCGCGCCAGCTTCGCCAGCGGCACGACCGCTTCCATCGTCAAGTAGGTCACCGCCGACAGATCCACAACCACCGCCAGCTCAACCGGCGTGTCCAGCACCGGCGCGATCAGCGTCTCGGCGCTCGCGGCATCGGCCAAGTCGCCCGCTGCACGCACCGTCAACGCGCTGGCATCCAGATCACGATCGGGCACGGGCACGGGCGCCACTGCCGCAGGTGGGTCCATCGTGCTCATGTTCCCGTTCCCTTCGCCGCGGAGCCCCCGGACCGTCGGGAGCGAAGGCCCAGGTCACGAGAACGCACAAGCGTGGCAATCCTACTGTCGTCGGCAATTCGACCCGTGTTACCCCGCCGACGTGAGAGATCGAGCCGGTAGGCAAGCCGCAGCAGGTAGCCGACAAGCGACTCGCCGACCAGCGAATCGAGACTGCGGGGAAGCGGCCGAACCCCTGATGTTCGGGCGGGGTCGGGGTCTGGTCACCGGCCCAGTACCCACCACAGTGCTTCGTCGGCGCCGCTGAAGAAGTCGCGGCCGTGGAACTTGTCGCCGCCGAGATAGACGCGGCCGGTGATCATGTGGTGTTCGGCGTCGGCCTGCTCGGCCGTCGGGCGACGGTCCTTGCCCCACTCGGTGCGGGTGCCGGGGGTGAACTCGGCCAGTCCTTGGGTCCAGGCCAGGGCGTGGATCTGGCCGCCGACGTAGTCGCCGTCGTCGCGGAGCTTGTGCAGCTCGTCGGCCCGCTGATCGATCTCGTCGTCCGTGCGCAGCGTCGGCTGCGGGTGCGCGATGCCCATCGCCTGGACGACCGCCAGCGCGTCGGCGCCGGTGTGTTCGACGATCTCCAGGGCGATGCAGCCGGGCCAGGGGTAGGGCTTGCGGGCGCCGGTCAGCCAGATCTCCGGCGCGTCGGAGGCGGAGCCGTTGCGCCAGAGCTGGGCGTAGAAGCTGCCGGTGCCCTCGTCCCAGCCCCAGATGCTCTGGTGTTCCCAGCCGGCCAGGTCGACCGCGTCGTGCAGTGCGTGACCGGGCCGGACGGTGTGGTTGCGGGAGTGGTCGGGAACGCTCATGGCGATCAGTTTGCCGTGTCGTGTCGTCGTGGAACGGGTCGAGTCAGCGGTATGGCGGCTGGGTCAAGACGACGTGGCCAGCTGGTGTGCCTTGGTGATGATGTCCAGTTGGTCCGCGGTAAGGGAGGCGGTGAAGCCGCCGGCGTCCTCGGCGCCGACGATGGCAATCGTGCCGAACCAGTACCGCGGCTGATGGCCCACTGTGGTCAAGACCGCGGAGGCGACCGGGTTGGGTGGATAGGTCCGGGGTCTGCCCGGCGAGATCCGCGACTTTCACCCGCAGGTCGTCCTGCAAGATCCCGGAGCTGCCGGCCAGCCACATGGTGGAACTCTCGTTGGCTGTTCATGTGATTCGACGAAAATCCGGCCCATGCGCCTGACGCCGCCCTCGGTAAGCCCTGGGCGCAGCGGATAGCCGAAGATGCTTTCGAGGGTTCTACGGACCCACTCGTCCAATGCGGCGGTGCGCGGTGTCTTGAGCACCCGCGCCGCAAGCTGATGAATTATGTCGAGGTCAATGGGGGCTAAGTCGTCGATAAATGATTCAGCGAGAGCCGCGGCGAGGGCAAGTCGCTGCTCGTCACCTGGCCCCCACACGGGACCGAACATGTCAAACGACATTGGTCGTTTGCGGCTAATTCGTCGAGTTGACTGAAGTGGTGTTCCGCGCCCGCCTGTGGCACGCTCACGCCGAGCGACCTTGTCGAGCTGTACCAACCACAAGAGGCCGTCGGCGTCCAGGCACTTGACACCATAGAGCCCTCCAATGCAACCGTAGGAACCCGATGCGAGTCGATCTCCAAGCCAGCCGCCCGCTTCCATACCTATGAGATCGGTCAACTGCCGCCGGGATTTCACGCCTTCCGGAAACGTCAAGATATGTTCCTCGGAAAGCACGTCGGCCGGTACTCGCACGTCCGCACCAACATCTGCTGCCAGCAGCCGAGCGGCGCGAGCGCCGGTAAACACCCATGCCGTGTACCAGAACCCGGATTCGAGATCAGCGAGAAGGCGCCGAAACATCTCACGCGGGTCGATCGCGGAGTTCTGCACCTCTACCGCATAGCGCAGCGGTCGCAATGGGTGCGGAAGCGTGACTGCAACATCCACCCGCCGCTCCCGCGGATGTGGCTCCTCCAGAGCGACCTCGTAGCCGACCGCCCGGAACCCCTCCGCCAAGACCTTCTTGGCATACAAGTGCTCGACACTTTCACCGGCCGACGGACAATCCGACCTCACGACATGCGCGAAGTGGGCGACCTTCACGCGGCCCGGCTTCGCGATCACCGGCGACCCGCACGAAGGGCAGAAGTACTTGGCTGGCACCATACGCCGGGAGGCTTCGACGCGTGTTCCGGTCGAGTCATGCGCGACCAGCATCTCGGGCCCTTCAGTTTGTTCCGGAACGTTTGTCGCACGCCAGGTCCCTGGTCTGCCCCAGCCAGTCCAACACTGTGGCCGTGCCCGGCCACCGCCCGCTCGGGCCTGGCCAACACGAGCACAGCGGCTTGGACCATGACCCGCACCTTAGCCACCGGTACCGACAGCGTCCGCGCCGGAAGCGTCGGCCGGGTCGAAGTGAAGTAAGGTCACCGACGCGAACACCGAACACTTGTAAATCCGCCACATAATCTGGCGCTCAACCCTCGATCCGGCCTGTTCGGGCCCGGCAAGTCACTGATCACCCGACTGCGCCGTGACCAGGTGCCCGAGCCCATCACCCTCGCCGTCAACCGCATGAAGACGATGCCGTGGGCCATCTACCGCGTCCGCCGGCTCTACTACGCGCCGGCCAACGCTGCCCGATCCGTGGACAGCGTCCTGCTCGGCGGACACCGCACCGTCCACACCGCGCTGACCGAAGTCAGCCGGCTCGTCGACATCCCGCTGACGAAGAACGAGGAGATCGCCGGGGCACCGGCCCGCGATGGCGATCGCGATACCCACCGCCGGCTGTGGCTCCGCAGGCGCTCCGACGGGATCTACCCGACCCAGGAGGAGTTCTACACGGTCGCTCCCGCCCAGGCGCAGGACAAGGAGCTCGACAGCTTCGCCGACGCCTGGACCGACCACACCGACGAGGCACTGGCCCGGTTGGAACGCCGCGTCGACACGGCCGTCGCCGTCGTGCAGCAAGCCCTCGTCGAGGGCCAGTGCCGCAGCAACGCGGCCTGAACCCCTCACCGAAATTTCTGTTCTCTTTGAAGGGATATCGCCATGTCTCGGTTCGACCTGCACCCTGCGCACATCGACGGACTCGTCAACGCTGGCCTGCAATTCGGCCTGATCGGCGTCTTCGACGATCTCACCCCGGTCGGCCAGATGCTGCTCCAGCAGCACCAACCTCACCGCGACACCGAGCAGGAGGACGGTGAGCCGCCGGACTACACCGCGACGGTGACCGACCGCGCGCTGCATCCGATCGCGGTGCTGTGCCTGCTGGAGTGCTACGAGTACCAGACCAGCGGCACGATCGGCTGGCGCACCAGCGAGGCGCACGCCTGGACTCAGCGCCTGCGCGAGACGGTGCTGAGCCGGCTACCCGCCGAGGCCAAAGCCACTGTGCGCCATGGCGCCGACAAAGTCCCGGCCTACCGGCTTCTCGCGGCGTACACCGAAACACCCTGGGGCATCACGGAACTCGACCAGATCCCCGAACTCGGGGACAGCGTCATCGAGGTCCCGGTCATCCGCAAGGGACTGCGCGCGGAAATCCTGACCGGCCCGATCCACTGCCCGAACAACGGTCTGTCCTCCCGCGTCCGCTACGTGACCATCCTCGGCGTCGGGGAGGACCGGAGCCTGCCCGCCTTCGCCCGGATCTCCGAACCCTCGGACGACGCGCCGGGCGTCTACCTGCTGTTCCAGTACGGCCGCTTCGTTGCGCGCCCGGCCGATGCCCCGCCCGGCAAGTGGTTCATGGCCTCCGGTGCTCACATCCACACCGGCGATTCCCGCTGGCGCGAGCTGATCGGTCACCGCCTGCCGATCCCACTGCACGACCGCACCGAGCCCTAACCAGACCAGCGCCGGTCAAGGCTCGGAACCTCCCCGACTCATCAATCCCAACACATCCAGGAGTGTGACCATGCCTTCACGCGATGAACTGCACGCCAGGCTGTTCCTGCTGCGCGCAGCCGAACCACCAGCACCCGCCATCCACCAGTATGTCGCCGTCCACGGGCCGGTCGACGCCGTCGCGCGCATCCGGCACGGCACCGCCCCCGCCGCCGTCCTCAGCGAGATCACCCGGCCCGAGGCCGAGATCGATAACGACCTACGGGCCCTCGACGGCGACACGGCGCGTCTGCTCACACCCGAAGACGACGACTGGCCATTCGGCCGGCTGACCAGCCTGGCGGCCAGCCACGGCGTACCGCTCGCGCTCTGGGTGCGCGGCAGCGGCTCGTTGGCCGAGCTCACCAGGCCAGCAGTCACGGTCACGGGCTCACGTGCGTCCTCGGTGTACGGAAACACGGTCGCCGCGGACCTAGGCTACGAGTTCGCCCGCGCCGGAGTGACCGTCGTCAGCGGCGGCGGCCTCGGCGTGGACGAGGAGGCGCACCGCAGCGCGCTGGCTGCTGACGGTCGGACGATCGTTGTGCTCGCCAACGGTGTCGACCTGACCCGTCCGCACCAGCACGCTCGGCTCTACCAGACCGTGATCGAGCAGGGCGGATTGCTGGTCAGCGAGTACCCGATCGGCACACCACCGGCCCGCATCCGGTTCCACGCACGGTGCCGCCTGCTGGCGGCTCTCGCCGCGGCAACCGTCATCGTCGAGGCAGGACAGCGCAGCGGTGCCCTCGCCGTCGCCCGTGCCGCTGGAGAACTCGGCCGCCGGGTCTACGGCGTGCCGGGCTCGATCCACTCCGTGACGTCGAAGGGCGTGAACGAGTTGCTGCGCACCGGCGCGGCCACGGCGGCCAGCTCGGCCGAGCACATCAACTACCAGGAGGGAGTGCGATGACCGGCCCGGACGCCTTCCGGGCCGCCCTGGCCGCCCTCGACCTGCCGCCCGAGTGGCAGGTCGAGGTGGCCATCCGTCCACGACGGCGCAAGACCGGCCTCCAGGTCAATCCGGGAGGAGGTGTCGCCGTGCTGATCCCACCGACGGCCGCCCCGGAGCAGGTTGCGCGGTTTGTCGGCAGCCATCGTCGATGGATCACCGAGAAGGTCGAGAGCGCCACGCGGTTGGCCCCGAATCACGCGGTCAAGCAGTTCGTCGACGGCGAGGAGTTCGACCTGCTCGGCCGGCGCTACCGACTCCAGCTCGTCGACGCCGCGCCCGCGGGCACCGCACAGCTACCTCTGATCACGTCCGACGGCATCCTGTCCGTGCGGAGACAGCGGACAGAGCTGGTCCGCCGGGCAGTGATCGGGCTGTACCAGCAGGTCGGGCTCGCCTGGTTGCGCCGCGAGGGACGCCAGTACGAACTGGACGGCCACATCACCGGCCTGAGCTACGCAGTTCGCGACCTCGGCCGGCGCCGATGGGGCATCTACGAGGGACCGTCGAAGCACACGACGACGCTGCACTGGGCCGTGTTCGGCCTGCCGCTCCGGTTGATCGAGTATGTGCTCGTCCACGAACAGGCCCACGCCACCCAGCCCAACGGAGCAGCTCATGGCCGCGCCCTGGAAACGGCAGATGTACCTGTGGATGCCCGACTGGCAGCACCGCAAGGCCGAGCTTGCGGAGGTCGGCAGGCACGCCTGGCTCGGGGACCACCAGGAGCGCGCCGGCTGCTAGCCGATCGCTCCCTACCTTCCAGCCCAGGCTCAAACCTCGGCGAGGGCGACGTCAGCCTCACCCGACGTCGCCCTCGCTATGTCCTCACAAACGGAATGATAGACATGTGTGATAGACATACCCAGACCACGCCGTGTCGTCGCGTACGACACAACGACGCCACGCGAGAGAGGCTCCCTGATGAGCGACCCCGAGGAAGTCCTTCAGCTTCGGGCCAGCCGGGCCGAGGTCGAGGGGATCAAGAAGGAACTGGAAGCCGCCCGCACTCAGCAGGCCGAGCTTGAAGAGAAGATCAACGGGCTGCTCGCAAAGCAGCGAGAGGCCCGCAAGAAGCGCCGCAAGGCTGTGCTCGCCGCGGATGCTGCCGGGGTGCCCCGTTTGCGGATTTCCAAGGAAGTCGGCATGCAGCGCAGCAACGTGTACAAACTGCTCGAAGGCGACGACAGCGACGAATCCTAAGTGCCGCAGCGAAGGCTGGTGGCCCCAGCGCGGTCATTCGTCAGTGGGGAAGCCGAATCTACGCACCTGGTCAGCTTCCTCGTGTCGTCCCAGGGCCACCAGAGCATCGATCAAACGCAGGAATGACCATTCCGTTCCTGCGCGCGACTCGGCACGCAAACCGTCGACATCACGCAATGCCAGCAGGATTCTGGTGAGCTCGGCAGCTGCTTGATGGTCACCGGCGTCAGCCTCCGCACGAAGTTTGTTGAGCTCGGCGTAGCGCTCGGCGAAGCCAACCAAAGTCTGCGCATGCTCCTCAGTGCCGAGCATTCCGGCTGCAGTGGCTTGGTGTTGTAAGAGGTCGATGCCTTCGGCGACGTAGTCGCTGCGCCCTAGCAGTTCCGCGAGATCGCGCAGTACATCGGTGCCGTGAGAACGAAGGAAGACGGCAGCGTTGGCTGTGTGTTCCTTGTCCTGAAGGACGTCAGCCAACTTCGTCGCCGCCCTGTCCTCTCCCGCCTGGGCTCTGGCGTACAACTCGTCGAATCTGCCGAGGGAGGCCAGCAAACCAGGTAGATCGCTGAGTGGGGAATCTGCGTGTTCCCTGACGATGTCGACCAGAAGGTCGACTTGATCGAACCTGCCCTGCTCGGCATAGAGCTCGACTTGCACCTCCAGAGACGGCCAGAACTCCCAGTCGTCCGAGTCGAGGGCCTCGTCGGCACGGCCGTGTTCAGCCAGCAACTGTGCATGCCTGTCGATGACCCAGCCGTCACTCAGAGGTGATCGTATGACGTCACGCAGGAAGCTGAGTGCCCCTTCGAGATCTCCCTGGCTGACAAGCGTTTGAATGAGGTGCTCCGCGGCGATGCTGTCCTCTTCGGCGCATTCACGGAGTTCGTCGAGCCGACCCATTTTGGCCAGCAGCCGGGCGCGCAGGGTATCGGAGAGTCGGTCGGGATCCTCGTCGCTGTCGAAGTAGCCGACCGGTAGAAGGAGCTCAATAGCTTCTACGTCACGGCCTTGTTCGGCATACAGCTCCGCGAGGACCCACGCCGCGTAGCGGCCTTCCTCCTCAGCATCGACCCAGGGACTGAGGACCTTGATGGCGTCATCAGTCCGGCCGTGTGCGCTGAGCACGTGCGCTAGCGCCTGCGCGGCATCGTAGCCGCCGAGTGCACGCAAGAGCGTGGCTGCCTCGTCCACCCGGCCCTGCCGGTCCAACATCTTGGTCAGCCGGTGGGCCGCAGTCGCAAACCACGGACGACCATCGACTATCCGTCGGTAGACCGGTTCGGCATAGCGGTAAAGCCCGCGCTCGTAGGCGCTGTCCGCCAGGCGATACATGTCGTCGAAGTCGGTGACGTAGCCGACGAGGCTTTGCCACGCCGTCGTGGGGATCGGGGAGGTTCGACGAACCCGTCGCGCGTGCTGGAATAGGAAGTCGGACGCCCGGTATCCAGCCGTCTGGCCCATGGTGTCTCCGGGCACGGGGCTGAGGGCAGCCGCCGCGCCATGGAGGTGTGTCGTGGCGTAGGTGAGCGCGCGTTGCAGCCAATCGGCTGGGGCCGTGGCACGTTGGGCCGGGGTCAGGTAGCCCGGTACGGCCGCGGCCACGACGTCTTCGGTGAGTGGAGAGGTCACTCCGACACGTCGGGCGTCTATCGCCGCGGTGAGCACCGCGCGGCCGTATGGATCAGGAGCCTGTTCCCAACGCCTGACCATCTCCGGGCCGGCGGCCAACACCTGGGTGACGCCGCCGTCGCGGCTATCCAGCGCAGCCTGGATGCGCAGATCCAACTCTGCCGCGGATCGGGCGTTCTGGTTCTCCACCGCGGTGAAGGCGTCGGCGACGTCGATCACGCGTGCCATGTCGAGCAGTTCCCGATCGCGAGCATGCGGATCTTCCATGCCATCGGAACGCAGCGCGGTCCTAGCCGCGTATTCGTCGGGCCAGAGCGTGCCGACCACGACCACCCCAGCGCGGACGAGGGTCCGGACGCAGGCTGCTGTCAAGCCGTTCTCGCCACCGAGGTAGCGCTGCAACTCGTCCAGCCACAGCACGGTACGAGCGGTCGGCGCGGCAGCAGTGCCTGCGATCTCCTGAGCGTCCGCCGGCTGGACTAGCCACCAGTCAGGTATTACGGCGAGCACAGCCTCGTACAGGGTCCGCGTTTTGCCTACCGACGAGCCCCCGATCAACAACAGGAAGCAGCCGCTGGCAGTGCCGGCGAGCAGATTGGCTCGGAGAGCGTCGTCGATTTCGCGGGGGATGTAGGTCGGCAGGTCACCGGTAGTTCCGCCGACTTGTATCGCCGCGTGCACGCCGATATGCCGTGGCCGAGCATCCTGTACTCGCACTGCACGATCTGGCCTCGCCAGGTCAGCGGCACGGGCGCGTTCCCACGCGGCGCGCCACTGGACCTGGTCCACGAGAGGTATTTGACAGATCGTCAAGAAGGTTCGGAGCTTGCCCTCGGTCGGCAGCCGTCGACCCGTCACGATTTCGCCGACGGTGGACTTGCCTAGGTGTTCATACCGAGGCTCACCCGGTCGAGGACGCAGCTTTCTCGCAGCCTGCTCCATGGCCTCGTACGACAGCCTACGCCTGCGGCGCAGTCCTTCGAGGCAACCGGCGAGCTCGGCGGCTGTGTTGACACGTACCGGATCGTCGACAACCAGCGTCTCCCGCTCTGCCATCCTGCCCCCGATCCTCCCGCCGCCCTCCGACGCCTGCTAAAGCCTCCGACGACCAGAGTAGAAGCTGGCGTCTTCGCACGAGCAGCCGCAGGTCATCGGCAGGGCGACGAACGGACGTTCCTCCGAGTTCCCTCCGTCGGCATGGTCGGACGACCGCCCCGGCTGCTGGACTCGTCCCGAGTTGAAGCCGAGCCCGACAGGGGCTCACTCGACATCTGGGAGAACGTGATGACGCAGTGGTTCGATCTTGTTCAAGCGGCTGGCAACCTGCTCGCGCTCGTCACGGCGCTAACCAACCTCATGACCACAGTTCGCAACCGCCGGGTAGTCGCTTCTGAACGTCCCATGGAAGAAGACCAGCACTAACAATGTCCACTTTAGACACGAGAATCGCCCGTGGGACGGCTCGCCGCAAGGTAGTCGTCTCCGTTCCATCGGTAGTTGCTGACCTGGACCGGCTGGCCGAAGGTCGGGGCGTGCACCATTTTTCCCGCGCCGATGTACAGGCCGACGTGGTGGACGTTGCCGGGTGTTCCGTAGAAAACCAGGTCACCCGGAAGCAGCGGTTGGCCGGCAGGCACCAGTGGCCCCGCGTTGTACTGCGTCTGCGCAGTGCGAGGCAGGTTGATTCCGGCTGCGTTGTAGGCGGCTTTGGTGAGGCCGGAGCAGTCGAAGCCGGCGTGTCCGCCGGCTGGTCCGTTGCCGCCCCAGACGTACGGGAGGCCGAGTTGGCCGCAGGCGAAGTTGATCGCCATGATCGCGGCCGGGTTGGGTGCCTGGATCTTGTTGCAGTCGCCGGTTCCGACGGTGGCGGTGCCGTAGCGTTTTGCTTGTGCCAGAACGCCGTTGACGTACTCCTCGGAGTGGTTGTAGGCGAACAGTGCCTTGCGGATGTCCTTCTGTGCCCCGGAATCGCACAGATAGAACGCGGCGGCGTAGATGGCGTCGTGCGGGTTGTAGCGTGACGGCGGATTCGAGCCACCGGGCGGGATCGTGTGCCGCGCGACCACGCCGTCGAATGTGGGCTTGAGGAACTGCATGGGACCGCCGGCCCCCATGTAGTTCTCGCCTTCCTTGATGCCCTCGCCGGAACCGCGGCCGTGCTTGGATTCGGCGTCGCCGATCGCGGCGAGGATTGTCCAGTCCAGCCCTGGGCACACGGAGGCTGCGGCTCGGTAGAGCGACAAGTAGTCGTTGGGGATCTCGGCGATCGCGGCCTGGCTCGGCTCGCTGCCACCGGTGCCGAACAGCGCACTGACGATGGCTTTGCCGACACCCCCGATGAGAATGGGGATAGCGATGATGGCCGCGACAGCTGCAACGGCGATCTTCATGGGTCACCTCCGAAAGCGGCTGGTGGGGAGGGGTGGAGGGAGCGGGTCCGGCGCGGCCAGTTCCGCGGGCGCCTGCTGCGCCTGGGCCGATGTCGAGGACGGCACCGCGGAGGGCGGCTCGACGTGGGGCCAGAGCCGCGCGAGCTCGACAAGGCGCAGCCGGCCGGGCCGTCGCGACGCCGGGCCGGAGATCGGCAACCACCGCGCGGCGGCGGGGTTGTCCTCGCCGGCCACGCCCGCGACATCTGCGGCGCTGGTGGCTACGGGCACGAGCGCGGGGCGGTCCAACTGGGACAGGGCGTCGGCGAGCGCCCTGCGCGCGGTGGTTTCGCGGCGGTTGGTGGGCAGCCACACCAGGACGGGGGTGGTGATTCCCGTTGCGGTGGCGAGTTTTTCGTAGCCGTGCAGCTTGCGGCCGAGCTTGCCGAGGTCCTCGGTGCCGAAGTCGAATTCGAGGAAGAACTCGATCTGGTGGCCGTCTTCGCGCCAGCGGCCGTAGGCGTCGGGGCGGACCATGTCGCCGAAGAGCCGGCCGCAGCGCAGCTCGGACCACCACGCCGTCAGCCGTCCGCGGGCGCCGGGCCGTCGGCTGAGTGCGACGAGGGTGGTGAAGAAGCCGTTGACGCCCACGGTGTGCGCGAGGAGCAGGGAGTGGGCGATGCCGATGGCGTCCTCGTGGCGGTAGCCGAGTTGCTTGGGGTCGAGGCCGTCCTCGTAGGCCAGGGCGACCGCTCCGGCGATGTCGAGCACGTAGTGCATCGGTGCGGTGCCGGCGCTGACGAACGGCTGGAAGCGGTCGACGACGCGCCACTTGAACAGGTCGAGCAGGCGGTGGTTGGCCGCACGCATGGTCGGGTAGCAGAGTTCGACGATCTGCTGGGTGGTGAAGACCTTGTGCTCGTGCAGCATCCGGGCCAGCCAGCGGTCCCGGAGGGTGAGCCGTCCGGCGAGCTGGGCGTGGTGTTCCCCGGTGGTGGCCGACCGTGGCGTGGGGCGTTGGGGCATGTGCCCGCGCAATGCCCTCTGAGGCGTGGGATTCGAAATCATGGGTAGGCACCTCCCAGGCGTTGGCCGGAATGGGGGAAGGCGAAGGCAACGCACGCGGGATCACCGGGAGCGGACCGTGCGCGATGGGTGAGCCCGCATGCGTTGCGGGAGAACGAGAACTGACGGGTCAGGCCGCGCGGCGTGGGTCCACAGTGGGCTGCCCGGATCCGCCCGCGGCGAGGTCGGCGTCGGTGACGGGCGGGCGGGTGTTGACTCTGGCTGCTTTGCGGATTGCCTTGGCACGTCCGGGAATCGGGGGCGGGAGCTTCTCGGTGACCGCAGTGAATGGCGGTGCTTCCTCGCCGCCCAGGACGAGCCGGGCGGCGACGTGGTAGACGCCGAGATTGGACAGGTCGTGATCAGAAAGGCGCGGCATGGTGTGCCGGGCCAGCCGCTTCGCGTCCTCGGGCGAGGCGTTGAAGAAGATCTTGCTGCGGGCGTTGGTGCTGATGCCCTCTTCGAGCTCCTTCGGTAGCTGTCCGAGGTACTGGTGCGCCAACGCCATGGAGAGCCGGTAGCCGCGGGCCTCGGCGAGCATGTCCTCCAACGGGTAGGCCAAGTTCAAGAAGTTGTGGCACTCGTCCACGTACAGCCCGCAATCGCGGCGTTGACGCTGCGGGACACGGGCCCGGCGGGTGGCGGCTTGCCAGGTGCGGGCCACGACGATGGAGCCGACCAGTCGCGCGGTTTCCATGCCGAGCGCGTCGCGGGCGATGCGCACCAGGCAGATGCCGCCGGTGTTGAGCACCTCGTCCATGTCCACAGTGGACGTGCCGCCTGCGATGGCGGCGCGGACAAACGGGCGCAGCAGGAAGCCGCGGATCTTGTTCATCAGCGGTGCGATCACTTGTGCGCGGCTGGCTTCGGACAGGTCGTCGTACCAGGACCAGAAGCCCTTGAGGACCTCGTCGTCGATCTGGTCGCAGGCCCGAGCTCGGTACGCCGGCACGGTCAACAGCTTGGGCAGGTCGACCAGGGTCGGGGTGCCGGGCATCGCGGTCAGGGTGAGCAGCCCGGCGCGCAGGATGTCGTCGGTGCGCGGCCCCCACGAGGAGGCGTAGATCCGGGAGAAGATGCTGACGAGGTTGTCGACCGCGCGGGCCTTGTCCGCTCCCTCCAGCGGGTTGAGCACCGGCGGACGGGCTCGGGAGTCGGCGTCGAACAGCACGACCTTCTCGCCGAGCTCCTCGGGCAGGCGCATCAGGATGTCGCTGACCAGGTCGCCTTTCGGGTCGACCACGACGACACCTCGACCGGCCTCGGCGTCGGCCAGGATCATCCGGGCCATCAGCTCGGACTTGCCGCTACCGGTGGCGCCGAGGATGTGCAGGTGGTGGCGGGCGTCGGCGACATGCAGGCCGACCGGGCGGGAGTGCCCGGAGTCCGACAGCCCCAGGGGCTTGATCTGCTCGCCGACCGTGGCGATGCCCGGCGGGGGCGGCACGGCCTTCGCGCCGGCCCGCTGCAGGCCGGGGGTGGACTCGTCGATTGGCAGGTGCGCGATCGCGGCCAGCTCCGGGATCGAGAGCAGGTCGCCCTTGCCCAGGCGGCGTTCGGCCAACACGGCGACCGGGTCGCGGCGCAGCCGGACCCGGCGGTAGTAGTTGTGCTCGGAGTAGGCGGCGAACGCCGAGGCGATCGCGTGCCCACGGCCCCGCAGCACCTCCCGCACCGCCTGGACCTCGCCCGACGTGGCGTCCTCGGGGACGGTGGTGGCCACGGCGTAGCGGATGCGGGTCTCGAACTGGTTCGCCCGCAGCTTCTCGACCACAGCACGGTCCTGGGCGGCGTACTCCAGGCTGGTCTGCCGATCCAGTCCCGGCGTCCGCGTGCTGGTCGACGGCTTGGGCGTCTTGCCCGGCGTGATGGCGTCGAGCAGCCGGCCGACCAGGTGGACCGAGCCGCCCGCGTGCACCCGCCGGGCCGCGCGCCGTGCCTTGGTCACCCGGTGGCCGGCGACGGGGCGGGCGAGGATCTGCACGCAGGCCCGTTCGTGCGGGCCGAGCCCGACCGGCGCGCCGAGCATCGCGCGAATCGGGTCGGCCGGGTGCTCGGTGCGGATCGGCAGCGCCTCCGAGCGCGCCAGCCGCAGCTCGCCGCCGACCGCTTCGACCCGCCGGCCTGCTGCTGCGGTGGTCGGGATCGGGGGCTTGGCGGGGGTGGTGCGGGTGTGCGCGCCGGGCCAGGCGGCCTCGATCGCGCGCTCGACCATGCCGGGCGGCACCAGGCCGGGCACCCACAGCCGGATCTGCACGCCGTCGTCGGTGAAGGTCAGCTCGAAGCTCAGGTGCGGCTGCCCGCCGAAGCGGCGCAGCCAGCCCGGCCGCAGCAAGCCGACGAGATTGGACCACACGGTGATCGCCCCGGACGGGTCGACCGTCGGTGGCGCGAGCACGGTGACCAGGCGGGCATCGGTGGCCAGGCGCTGGTGGTAGCGGCGGCGCCACCGGCGGCGCGCGACGACCGCGGCGGTGACAGCGACCGCGAGCACCGGCCCGACGATCGGGCCCCACGTGAGGGCGAGGTCGCGCAGGTGCGCCAGCACGTTCTGGAACGCGCCGAGCGGGTCACGCAGGTAGTCGCCGACCGGTGAGGCAAGCACGTCCGCGGCCTGCTCGACCCGCGGAGGGACGAGGGTCGACAGGGGTGTGGCGGTGATTGGCCAGGACATTGGGGACCTCCCCACGGAAGCGGTCGACGGGACGGGTGTGAGCAGCGGTCAGGCCGCCCGTGACTGGTCAGCCGGCTCGCCCGTGGGCTGCTGGCTGCGGTCAGGGCGGGTGTTGTCGACCACGAGCCGCAGATGCCGGCGGTCCCGGCGGGCAGCGCGTTCGACGTCGACCTCGGCTTGCCACTCGGAGAACCGGCGCCCGGCCAGCCGCTTGAGGTAGGCGGGAATGCGGTTGGCCGGCACACCGACCAGCCGCGGGCCCAGGACCGCGAGCAGGTCGCTGGCTTCCTGCGAGGCCCAGCCCGCCTCGGCGATCGCGGACTCGTCGGGAAACACATCAGCGACCCGATCGGCGGCGGGATTCAGCGCGGCGTCCTGTGTCCCGCCGTAGGAATAGACCCACAGAAAATTTGGCGGCGGGTCAGGCTCGACGAGCGCCCGGAACCGAGACACCTCTTTTGTATAGGCATAGAAATTCGTGTCCGGGCGAGCCCGGCAGATGTCCAGCCAAGCCTGAAGATATGAGTCGGAAAAGAAATCGCCGGAGTCGTGAATTCTGATCCAAGCGCCGCGGAACTTCGCCGCGCCGAGTTCGGCGACCATCGCTTGCCGCCAGCCGGTCGGGTCGTCGAGGACGTACATCAGATTTGACTGGTGCTTGGCGCGGACGACCGGCCAGGTGTAGGCGCCGTGCCGGGCGTAGCACGCCTGTGCACAGATTCCGGCGCTCGGGCACGTGTTGTAGGTGCGGCCGTCGGGCAGTCGTCCGGCCCAGGCGGGCAGCGACCAGTTCCACACGCCGATCTGGCGCATTTCGCTGTTTTGCGTCAGGAGCCGAGCGGGTCGGTGGACAGTGGCGGAAATGGGCAGTGACGTAGACATGGGTATCCCCTGGGTGCGATTCGGCGTGAACGGATTAGTGCTTGCGATTGGGGTGGTCAGGCGGCGTCGAGTTCGATCTGCGACGCCTCGCCGTCGTCGAACGAGTCCGCGATTCCTGCGGCGTCGTCGTCTCCGCCGAGTTCGACGAAGGAGGACTCGATTCCCGACGCGGTGTCGGAATATCCGGCGATTTCTGCGGGGTTGGACGTGACCAATTCGTGCTCGACCGGTGAGGCGATGGACTGGAATGCCACCCGCTGCGTTCCGGTCGACAAGAGTCCCTGACCACGGTCGGCGGAGAGCAGGAACTGGCGCTCACCCATCGAGAGGTCGAAGGTGCGGGTGATCTCGTCGATCGCCTGCGAGGCTTGCCGCAGCAGGATCTGCGTCGCCGCGTTCGCGACAACCGCCTTGCCCAGGTCCGAACCCAGAACGTCCGCGGTGTCCTGCGTGGCGACTGTGAGGCCCGCCCACTGCTTGCGGCTCGCCTTGGCCATCCGGAACAAGAACTCGGCACCGGCGGGCTCCTTCATCAGCAGCCATGCCTCGTCCACGACGACCAACCGCGGCTTGCGAATGGCCGGGTTGGAGACCTGCCGCCAGACCGCGTCGAGCGTCAGCAGCGTGCCGATCGGCTTGAGCTCGTCGGCGAGATCCCGCAGCGAGAACACCACCAGGTGTCCCTCCGGGCGGGTCGAGGTCGGGCCGGAGAACAGCCCGGAGAACGCGCCGGTGACGTACGGGTGCAGCCGGGCCGCGAGTTCGACCCCGGCGGGATCACCGGCGTCGGCGAGGACCTCAGCGAGGTCGGCCAGCAGTGGTGCCGGGCGGGTCCAGGTCCGCGGGTCGGAGGTGATCCCGACGCGTTGGTAGGTGGCGGTGATCGCCCGGTCCAGCGCTGCGCGTTCGGTCGCTTCGAGCTCGCTGCCCAGCAGCACCGAGATCACGGTGTGCAGGAACAGCGACCGGCGAATCAGCGCGTCGCGCGGCGCGGTGCGGCGCCCGTCCGGACGGGTGTGGATTGGCAAGTCCATCGGGTTGAGCCGGACCTGCTCGGCGCCGAGGTGGACATACGTCCCGCCGACCGCAGCGGCGAGCCGGGCGTACTCGTCCTCGGGGTCGATGACGTGGATCTCGATCCCGCGGTACAGCGACCGCAGCAACTCCAGCTTCACCAGGTAGCTCTTGCCCGCGCCGGAGCGGCCCAGGATCACGCTGTTGTGGTTGTCCAGAGAGAACCGGTCATGGTGCACGAGGCCCTGGCTGCCGACGTTGAAGCCGTAGAGCACGCCGCTCGGTGCGCCGACCGAGGTCGGGTCCGGCGGCGGCAGGTCCGGCGAGGTGAACGGGAACGCCGCGGACAGCGCGCTGGTGTCGAACGTCCTCCTCATGCCCACGAGATCGAGGCCCAGGGGCAGGCTGGTGATCCAGCCCTGCAGGCTGCGGTAGGTGGTGGGTTTGCAGTCCAGTAGCAGCGACGCTGCCAGCGATCGGATCGCGGCGACTTCGTCGCTGAGGGCTTCCTCGGTGGGGGCGTGCACGGTCAGGTACAGCCCGAGCCGGTAGAGCTTGCCCTCGCCGCGGGCGACCCGTGCGGACAGGTCGTAGGCGTCCTCAGTGGCTGCTTCGACGTGCGGGTCGACCAGCCGGCCTTTCTCGCTCGTGTGCCGCCTGCCGGACTCCAATTTCGACAGCTGTTTCTTGAGGCGGTTGGCCGCGGTGACCGGGTCGATCGGCTCGATGTGCAGCGAGACGTCGACGCGTCCGGGGTAGGTCAGCAGCGGCTGCAACCAGCCGGGGTGGACCTCGCGCGGGTAGCCGACGACGGCGAAGCTCGCGACCCATTCGCCACCGACTTCCAGCGCGCGGGGGCGCACGGAGATGGCGTCCGGGGTGAACGCGCTGGCCCGCCCGAGCGGCGGCTGCACGGCCTGGGCCTTCCGGCCGCGGCGCTTGTCCTTGGTCTTCATCAGCGGTACCTCCCCGCGGAATTGGCGTAGTCGTCGGGGTCCTCGGCGTCGTCGTCCCAGGCGTCCTCGGCCTCGCCGAACTCGTCGTCGGTGGGGAACGCGGCGCGGCCGAACGCGCCCGCGTCCCAGCCCTCGTCCGGGGCGGTGGTAATGACCTCGTCCGAGCCGGCGAGACCGGAGTTCGGCGGGATCACGCTGTCGGGGTTGCAGGCCGCGGCGAGCACCGCGGTGGCCTGTCCGGCGTCCAGCGGGGTGACCACGATTCCCGAAGGGGACAGCAGCTCGACCGCCTCGCCGAGCCGGCGGACCAGCCGGGCTTCGGCCGCGCGGCGGGTGGCGTCGTCAACCAAGGCGGCTTGCTTGGCGGCCCGGCGTTTCGCCGTCAACGCCGCCAGCGGCGAGGCGCCACCGAGCCCATCGGTCGGACCCGTGGTCAGCAGCGGTTCGCGCAGGATCAACAACACCTGACGGCGCAGCAGGTCGGTGGCGCGGCCAAGCTGGTCGAGGTACTCGGCGTGCTCGCGCGCCGCCCGTTCCAGCGCCGGGTGCGGCAGGCCGCCGGCCTGTTCACGGAGCTCGGCGATCTGCCCGGACAGGTCCAGCCGTTCCGCCCGCACCAGCACCTGCACCGGTGCCGTCAAGCTGTGCAGGTAGCGTCCGAAGGAGGCGACGAGGGACTCCTGCTCGGCCGGGGTGCGCAGCCCGAAGTTGATCGTGGAGCAGACCGCGACCACGGCGACGCCGTCTTTACCGAGGTCGATGACACCGGTGTCGGTGACCGCTTCGGCGGGCAGCCGCAGCGCGGCCGGCGAGACCGTCGATGCCGCGGCATCCGTGCCGCCCGCGCTGTCCTTCCCCTTGGCACGGCCCTTGCTGCTGGTGTTCGCGACCTGGCTGCCCAGCCACTCGGGGACGGGGCGGATGCCTTCCGGTGCGGCTACTCGGTGCTGTGGGCTCATCCGCTGCCGCAAAGCCGCCAGCACCAACCGGTCCATGGTGACGCCGTCGCGCTGACCCAGCGCGAGGAACGCGGCGGTCACCCCGATCGGGATGGCGACGATGAGGAACGCCACCAGCGGCACGAACTCGCGGGTGATCGTGTACGCCCCGTACAGCACGATCCCGGTGACGGCGAGGATGAGCAGCTGCCGTGCGGTCAGCGGGCCGATGACGCGGTCCTCGCGATCGACGTCGGCGGGAATCCTTACCGGCTGACTCATTTCCCTTCACCTCCTGGGGCCGGTTTCGGTGCGCGGAACACCGGTGGCGGAACGGACTGGGTGCGCCGGTAGGCGTCTCCGATGCGCGGCTCGGGTTGGGCTTGCCGGAACACCGGCGCGGTAGGAGCGGACGCCGGCCTGGGTGGCGAGGACGGCCGCGGCGCGGGTGGCGTGGCGGGCCGGAACTGCAACTGCGGGGGCACCGCCGCAGTCCGGATTGGGCGGGCCGGGGGTGGGGTGGCGCCGCGTCGACGCGGCCCTCCGGCGGCTTGGAACTGCGGCGCAGATCCGGGCCGAGGTCCCCGCCTCGGCGGGGAGATCGGCGTGGCGGGCGTGGGTGCGGAACTGAACTCAGGAGGCATGGCTGGTCCCTGGTTCGCCGGGGTGACGGCGGGGTCGTGGGTGGTGTCTTGGGGCGAGGGCTGCAGGAACTGCGGTGCCTGCGAGGGCAGCCGGGACCGGCGGGCCGCGCGGGCGCGCTCGGCGTCATGGGCCGCTTTGAGCCGCTTGTTGACCATCTCCGGGGTGGGTGCGAGGCGCGGCTGGGCGGGCCACGGCGGGTCTGCCGATCCGCCACCGCGGCCACCTCCGCCGCCCCCGCCTCCGCCGCCGCCGCTCTTCGCGCCGACGGCGCCGCCGACCTTGCCGAGCGCGCCGGTCTTCCCGGCGACCATGCCGAAGGTCTTCGCCGCGATGTAGGCGCGGGCCAAGCCGCCGAGGAACGAGCGGCCCGAGCTGACCTTGACCGCCTTCAAGAGCCAGAACGGGATCTTGAACAGGATGAAAAAGAGCGCGATCGCGGCGACCAGCGTGCCGAGCGCGGACAGCGTCGAGCCGAACAGATTCACGCCGCCGGACAGGAACGTGCGGACCGCGGTGATCAGCACCAGCGCCTGAGCGACCTGGATCGACAGCGTCGCGGTGAGCGCCTTCCACCACCAGCGGGCCAGCGGGTCGGTGTGCGGCAGCGCGTGGAACATCAGGAACAAGGGGCCCGAGATGATCAGGACGAGGGTGATGACGATCCGGACCACGTAGACGACCAGTAGGCCCAGGCCGACCACGACGAGCACGAGGCCGACCAGGATGATGAACAGTCCGCCGGTCTGGATGCCGGCGACGGCGTCCTTGAGGGTGTTGCCCAGCGAGGGCGCGTTGACCCCGTCGCCGAGGATGCCCAGGGTCAGGCCGTTGGCCAGTCGGATGAGCTTGTCGGTGAAGAACAGCGACAGCGCCGAGGCCATGAACGCGAGCGGGATCCTGGGCCCGATCTCCTTGATTGAGTAGCGCGCCTGGACGCTCTCGTGGCCCATGACGACGATGCCGCCGAGGAGGATGAGCAGGCCGTAGGCGGCGACCACGAGCTCCCACGAGTTGTTCCACAACTCGCCGATGCCGGGCAGGTCGCTGATCGTCGGCGTGGACAGTGCGGTGTGCCCGATCAGCTCCAGGATTGGCGAGAGTGCGGCGTCGACGATGCTGCGGAACGCGCCGTTGATGGCCTCGGTGATGCAGGCCCCGATGTCGGTGATCCCACAGTCCGAGTCGCCCTCGCCGCTGCCCGTGCCCGGCTGCTGCGGGCCAGTGCTCGGTGGTGGCGTGGTCGGCTGCGGGATGCAGTCCTCACCCGTGCACGGCTGGCTCGGCGTCGTGGTCGGCGTGGACGAGGTGCAGCCGACCTGGCCGGGGAAGCTGCATGTCGTCGGCGCGGGCACCCCGGTCGGGAGTGGCAGCGGCGCGGTGGGCAGCGGCTTGGTGGTGGTCGGTGCGGGCAGTTGGCAGACCGGCAGCGGCGAACCCGGCGTGCAGGGATCCACCGTCGGGATCGGGAGCGGTGGTTGCGGCGGGGGCTGCTGCGGAGCAGTGGGCGAGGCCCACGCGCTGACCGCGAGGACGCCGACCAGGAGCACGACGATGCTCAGCGCCAGCATCCAGCCCGCGCGCCAGCGCCGCGGCCGACCGGCCGGCGGCCGGTCGGCCGCGGCGCTGGCGTCGGAGACCGGGGAGAGCATCGCTCGGTCCCCGTCGATTCGTCCGGCGGCAGCGGTCGCGACCGGGCCGCCGGACCGGCGGTACGGGCGAACCGTGGGCGGGGTGCTGACGGCCATCGGTCAGGCCCCCACGATCCCTTTGAGGATCTCCACGACCAGGGGCGCGAGCGCCGCAAGGCCGTAGCCCCACCCGGCGGACTTGAACGCGGTCTTGGCCTTCTCGACCTCGCCGGGGTCGCCGCCGCCCATCACGTAGCGGACGCCGCCGATGGACAGGAACACCGTGGCCAGACCGGCCAAGATGCCCATGATCCAGTTGCGGACGTTGTTCAGGACAGTGGTCACCGAGTCCGCGAGGGCGACGACCATCGTGTCGGCGTGCGCCGCCGACGCCGACGCCAACAGCGCGAGGATCGCCAGCTCGACGATCAGCACCACGTGCGACCAGCGGCGGGGGCGGACCGGGGTCCAGTCCTCCGGCGTAATGATCGGAGCACTGGTCGGCTCGCTGCCGGTGACCTCGTCCGGCGTGCTCGACGCTGGGGCCTCGGCTGGCGGCTGCGGATTGCCGTCGAGGCGGGCGCTGCGCGGTCCGCTCGCGGCGGGGAAGAATCGATCGATCAGGCGCATTGGGGCACCTCCGAAGGTCGGGCTGAGCGCGGGTGTGTCCCGCAGCCCTGAACTCCGGATTTCGCGTCCGTTTTGGACACGCGACCCTGAACTTTCTGCCCCGATTCCGCGTCAGCAACGGACACGGAAAGTGACGACCGCGGCAAGTCGCGGACCGGCGAGACCGGGCGCGCGAGGGCCACCGCGGTGGCTACCTGGTCGGTCAGCGGGTCGGTCGGATCGGTCTCGGCGGCACCGTCGCGCAGGTACGCGGCGAGCCGGAGCTCGGCGCGTTTGCGCGTCTTGTAGACCGCCCACTCGCCGGTCTGGTGCGCCGCGGCCCAGTCCGCGACGGGCACCTCTTCCAACCGGGTCGCCCCGATGAGTGCGGCCTCGGTCTGGGTCAGGACTCCGTCCGCGACCGCGCGAGCGAGGACCAGATCCGGGTGTCCCCACGGCGTGTGCGGCGGGGTGGATCGGAAGCCCGGCGCGACTGGAGTCGGACCCGCCAGCGCCTCGGCGAGCGCGTCGTAGCCGGACCGGTAGGCGGCCCACCGCAGTCGCAGCATGATCCGCGGCGGACGCAGATCGATGGTCGACAACGCGGTCAGGAAGCCGCGCAACACCTCGGCGTGAACATCGGCCGGATCGCCGGCGAACCGATCGGACAGGGTGGCCGCGACCGAGGTCAGCGCGGGCAGTGCGACCCCGACCGCGGCGACCGTCCAGGTCGCTCCTTCAGTACGGGAGCGCAGCACCAGATGCGCCCACACCGCGTCCCGCGTCGCCTGCGGGCACCGGCGCGCCAGCAGCCGGTCGCGGACCTCGTCCAGCGGGATGTACCGGTCGGGCAGGCCGGGGAAGAGCCGGCCGTTCAGCGACACCGGATGCGGCCCGGTCACCAGCCAGGTAAACGTGTCCCGCGCGATATCCAATGAGTTCGGGACAGCCTCGTCGCCACGGCGACGAAAAACGGATTGTGCTGCCATGTCGTGACTCCCACGGCGTCGATGCGAACAACAACGACGTCAGGAAGCCACGACCGATACCACGGAAATACCACGCCATTACTAGGCGCCAACTAGCGAACCGCATCGAGGCTACTAGCGAACTACTATTTCGCCCCGCGAAAGCGTCGAGTCAAGATCAAAAAGAGGGCTTAGCGGCCTACGAGTGTTGATCGAGACTAGTAGCTGCTGACCTGCGGCTCTAGTCGTTCGCTAGTACAGCGCTAGTAGCCACGGCCGGCTCCGATGCGGGCCGACGGCAAGATCCACGCCGCAGCGCCGAAAAAATCTTGAAAAATCTGGCCGCGACTGGTCCAGGAAGCGACTTGCGGCGGCGTGAGGTGACCGGACAAGCGGTTCCTCAGTCACGGCTTTGACAGAACTGTTCGAATCGCGTCGAGTCGCGATTGACCCGAGTGGGCGCGGTGCAAGGAAATTTGGCGGGGCGTGTCCAAAACGGGGTCGAAATACGGAGTTAAGGGGCGTCAGAACGCACGGCACCCATCCGTCGGAGGAGACCCGCGATGACCCCGACACACGGCCACGACTCACCGGGAGACGGCTCCCAGGAGCACGGCCCGACCGACCCCCCAACCGTCCGGATCCCTCTACCGCAGAGGCGGCGAACACCGCGCCTGCGCGCCCTGCGCCTCAACCTGCGCCACCCGCGTCCCGCTCGGCCGAGCACCGTCTGGCCGTGCGCTCAGGACGACCTCCGCGAGGGCACCGGACTGCTCGCCAACTGGCTGCTGACCGCGGTCATCAAGCTCGTCACCACCTACACCCAGCCCGGCCAGCGGGTGCTCCTGCTCGACCCCGCGCCCTACCTCGCCCCACCCTCGTCGTGGTCGCCAACCGGGGGCCGCAACCAGTCCCGGCCCGGCCCGTACGCCGGACTACACGAAGCGGGCTGGACGGTGGTCCGACTCGGCCGCGGCGTCCAAACCCAGACCGCCGTCGCGCACCCCGACCCGGTAGACGAACACTCCGCTGACGGGTCGGTCGAGTCCGAGTCCGGACCCCGACCGCGCACCGACAGTCCGACCACCGACCAGCCCGCCGGGCCGTCGACACACCGCCGTCCCGGACCGGACTCGACCGCGACCGGCGCGGGTCCGGACCGCTACGACCTCGTCATCACCGCGGCCGACCCGCGCACCCTCGACTGGTTCCGTCCGGCCGACTGGGCCGGTCTGCTCACCCCGACCGGCACCCTCGCCGTCATCACTCACGGTGACCGTTCCCGTGATCGGCTCACCGACCCCGCCGGCTCGTTGGTGCGCGCCGCGCAGCACGCCGGACTGCGCTACCTCGATCGCATCGCCCTGCTGCGCGTCCCCGTCCGCGACGGCGCCCTCGCGGTCGCGACCCCGGCCTCGCACCCCCGATCGCAGGGGCCAGCGCGACCGCTCGCGACGCCCGCTCGGCACACCCAGGTGCATGACGACCTCTTGGTGTTCACTCGCCAGCCGGCCCTGACCGACGCCGCCGACGGGGAGGAGACCTCCGATGAATGACCGCCCCACGTCGCCTTGGCCGCTCCCCCTGCCGCCGGGGGAGGAGCCGCCGATGCCGCCGCTGTCGGTCTGGCCGACCGGCCAGCGCGACCCGCTCGCGCAGCTGCGCGACGCCGGCTGTGTGTTCGGCACCGAGACCGACATCGACCGGATTCCGCCCGCCGTCGCCGCCCACGCGATCGCCACCTACACCCGTCCCGGCGACCTCGTTCTCGACCCGGACTGCGGCGCGGGCGCCGTCCTCGTTGAGGCGCTGCGCGCCGGCCGTCACGCGCTCGGACTCACCGCCCGCACCCGGTGGTGGACCCTCGCTCGCGCCAACGTCACCGCCGCCAAGACCGCGGGCGCGTGGCGCGACGGCTCGGTCCTCGACGCCCGACCGAAGGTGCTCGCGACCGTCCGGGCCGCCGGGTTGATCGGGCGAGTCGGACTCGTCCTGACCACCCTGCGCACCGCGCCGGACCGCGCGAACGGTCCGGACCGCGACCCGGTCGAGTCCGCCCTCGCCGACCTCGCCACGACGCTGCTCTACTGCGAGCCGCTGCTGCGCTCCGGCGGGCACGTGGCCATCGTGACGCGACCCCTGCGGCATCCGGACGGCGCGCTGGTCGACCTGACCACCCCGCTCATCGCCGCCGCAGCCGCAGCCGGGCTGGCCCCGGTCGAGCGGTGCATCGCGCTGACCGCCAGCCTGCGCGGCAGCCGACTGGTCACCAGCGCCTCACTCGCCGAGCGTCGCGCCGCCGCCCGAGCCCGCGCCGCCGGTACGCCGACCGCGCTCACCGCGCACCACGAGGTGCTCGTCTTCCAACTGACCCACGACGCCGAACTCGCGGCCACCGCGGCAGCCGGCATCCCGTGGCCGACCGAGGACGAGGTCATCTGGCCCGCCGTCAACGGCGCCGAGTACCCCGGCTGGGGGCGAGCGGCATGACCACGCGCGTGTACTGCCGCGAGTGCGGCTGGCACTCCGAGTTCGGCCGCAAGCGCTCCGCGCTCCGCGCCGCCAGTCGTCACCACTGCGCCGGCACACCGGTGGCCGAGACCTGTCCACCGTGGTGGGCCCGCCTGTGGGCAACCCTGTGGACAAGCCCATCGGGTACCCCCGCCGTCGACAGCGAAATCGACGCGGACGGCCAGCCTCCTGACGACGAACTGGTCGACGCTCGCGGCAACCGAGTCCAGTGGGCAGCACTCGCCGCGCACCACGTCGAAACCACCCGCCGCGCCCGTCAGGCGATGGTCGAACTCGTCCGCGCCGGCTACCAGATCGGGCCGCCGCCCTACGGCTACCGCGCCCTGCGCATCCGGGTCACCGACCCCAGCGGACACAGCAAACTACGCGCGGTCCTCGTCCCGGACTGGCAGACCGCCGCAGTCGTCAAGCAGATCTTCATCTGGCGCGCCGACCACGGCCTGGGCTTCGCCGTCATCGCCGCACGACTCAACAGCGACCCCCACCAGTACCCCGCCCCTGTGCCCAACGGGCGTTGGACCGCCAAGGGGGTCCGGCGGGTTGTCACCAACGTCAAGTACACCGGGCGCCAGGTCTGGGCCCGCACCGTCGCCGGCCGCCCGGCGCCCATCGAGCAATGGGTCACATCGGCGCCGAAGGTGCACGAGCCACTGGTTGACGAACGCACCTTCCATCGTGCCCAGCCGGGCCTCGCCGAAGGTTCGCCCGGCTCGACGGACCCGGCCGACTCCCCACCGAGCCCGGCATGAACACCCGCCAGTGGACCCTCGCCGCCATGGTCCTGTTCGCCGGTTACGCGGCGACGATCGCCGGGGCGAACTGGGCCACCACGCTCTGGCCAGCGGTCACGGTCGCGGGCTTGCACGTTCCCGCGGGCGCGCTCTTCGCCGGGCTCGCATTCACCGTCCGGGACCTCCTGCAGGACGCCGTCGGCACCCGGACAACGCTGCTCGCGATCGCCCTAGGCACGGTGTTGTCCGGGCTGGTCACCGAGCCGCGCATCGCGCTCGCCAGCGCGACGGCCTTCGCCCTCTCCGAGCTGGTCGACCTCGCCGTCTACACCCCACTGCGCGACCGGAGTCGCCTCGCCGCCGTCGGCCTGTCGAACGCGGTCGGGCTGCTCGCCGACAGCCTGCTGTTCCTGCCGCTGGCGTTCGGCTCGCTGACCTACCTCGCCGGGCAACTCGCCGGGAAGACCATCACCACCGTCCTTGCGGTCGCCGTGCTCGCTGGCGTCCGCGCTCGCCGGAGGGCGGTACCGGCGTGAAGTTCTACCTCGGCATTCACCAACCCATCTGGCTCACGCGAGTACGCGACATTCCGCTGCTGGTCTCGCACCGCCGGCTCGGCCACCGCCGCACCCTGCCCAGGTCCATCACCGAATGGGCGCTCGACTCCGGCGGCTTCACCGAACTGCAGCTCCACGGTCGCTGGCAGACCAACGAGAAGGACTACGTCCGGGCGGTCCGTCGCTACGCCGACGAGATCGGCAACCTCACCTGGGCCGCACCCCAGGACTGGATGTGCGAGCAGAGCATCCTCAAGCGAACTGGCCTTACTGTTCGCGAGCATCAACGGCGAACCGTCCGCAACTTCGTTCGCCTGCGGGAGCTCGCGCCTGAGCTTCCCTTCGTGCCTGTGTTGCAGGGCTGGACTTTGGCGGACTACGAGCGCTGCGCCGAGCTCTACGGTCGTGCCGGCGTCGACCTGGAGTCAGCGCCGCTGGTCGGCGTGGGCACGGTTTGCAGGCGCCAAAGGGAAGCTGATGTCGAGCGCATCATGCGCGCCTTCGCCACGCGCAACCTGAACCTGCACGGCTTCGGCGTCAAGCTCTCCGGCCTGAACCGGTACGCCGAGGCGCTCTCCAGTTCGGACTCGATGTCATGGAGCAGGCGCGGCCGATACGTACCAGGCTGCACGGCCAGCCACCGCACCGAATCCAACTGTCTGCAGTTCGCGCTCAGCTGGCACCGCCGAATTCAGGAAACGCTCGGTCTCGAAGCCGAAGCTGCCGAGAATCAGCCCGGCAGAACGTTGGCGAGGGCCGCATGAGCGTCACCACTACACCGTCGCCGCAGCAGACCCGTCAGTGCTCAGCCGGCGAATCATTCTCTTCCGGCTCGACCAATGAGACCTCGCGCGGAGGGGTGACCCCGTACAGCTCGTTCGGTGTGCACTGCAGCGCCGTGCACAACGCTTGCAGGGTTTCGGTCTTCATCTGGACCGGCTCGTTGTTGATCAGCGCGTACACCGACGGCGCGGACAAGGTGAAGTTGGCGCGTCGGGCAAGAAGCTCGCGCAGCTCCTTGCCTGTCCACACTTCGCGGGAGGCCATCACCTGCCTGAGCCGCCATCGAAGCTGCACCGCCACGCCTTCCCGCGCTTGCCTGTCTCCGGCGCCCCTCTTGGGCGCCGATCGCCGCCCAGTCTCCCGGATGAGCACCGAGAATCCGTCGGACCTCCCGGCGTGTTCGCGTCGCTCTGACTACTCGAAACAAGACACACCTAGCTTGGTTGTGTTGTGCCTTGTTCAGTTAGGTACTACCTTATTCAGATGGCATGCGACGGTCTGGCTCTCCGATCGAGAGCAGGAGACCTTCGCGTGCCGCGCAGTGCTCGATACGGCCTGGAGCCACCTGTCGCCTGCACCGCCGAAGGGAACGGAGTCATGAGCCGAACCACTGGTTCCGGGCCGACACGTATGCGGCTCGCCTTCTACGGACGTACCAACCACACCGGCGAGAAAGCCGGGACGGACGTGTCCCGCCAGTACCGTGCCTGCAGCGCGATAGCGGCGGAGCTCGGCGGGATGACCGAGTGGTTCTACGACGCCCCGCATGCCCTCGACAGCCGCTTCCGTCTCGACGTCCGCGACGTCGAGTCCCGGCTCGGCGCACCACGCGGCGACTGCCTGGAGCTCGCTATCAGGGTCGCCGACCCGGACCGTGAGTTCGACGCGATCGTCTGCGCCGCGCTCGATCGCCTCCCACGGCAGCCACGCCTGCGGCACCCACTTCTGCGCGCGGCGAGCGCAGCCAACGCGCCGTTTGTGTTCGCTGACGGCGACCTGTCTCTGGCCGGACAACTCGCGTCCAACGCTCTGGCCTTCTCCTGGCTCGGGCTCAGCTGCCCGGAATGGCCGGCGCTTCGATGACCCCCACGAACGACCGCTTTCCCGAACCAGCCGCCGACCCGGAGATGCGGCTGGACATTCGCATTGCCGAAGGCGCCGAAGCCGAACGACTCCGGCTGGAACAGGCCCAAGTACTGATGGAGGTGACGCAATGGCTGGCCCAGAGGCAATCCAGGAATGGCTCAACCAGCAAGGCGGCCTGAGCGCTGTCACGGGCCCGTACCGTCCCGGCTGGGACGGCTTCGACTCGGCTGCGGTCACGGCCGCGCCGGCCTTGATCCCGGTCGCGTTTCTTGGACGCACCTCCACTGACGACCAGCAGGACCCCGTCGGGTCGCTGCTGCGCCAGCTGCGCATCTCGCAGGAAGCGCTGCCCGAGGGCTGCGTCATCGTCGCGTACTTCTACGACGTCGAATCCGGGCGCAAAGACCTCGATGTGCGCGGCCGGGGCGACCGTCACGAGCGGCTCGCCATCCCGATCCCGCGTGACGGCGGCATCCACGATCTGCTCAAAGAGGCGGCCAGCCCCAACCGGCGCTTCCAAGCAGTCATCTGCGAACAGATCGACCGCATCGCACGCCGGACCTACTACGGCACGCTCGTGGAGCACCAGCTCCAGTCAGCCAACGTCGGACTGTGGGCCGCCGATGAACCCATCCGGCTCGACACCGACATGCTCATCGACCCGACCACGGTGCTCACCCGACGGGTCAAGCAGGGCATCGCCGAGTGGTACGCGCTGGACATGATCAAGCGGGCTCGCGACGGGTTCGAGACCCACACCGATCAGGGCTACAACGTCGGCAAGGCGTGCTACGGCTACCGCACCGTCCAGGTCCGGCTCGACAAGGACTCCGACAGCGACCATGCCTCCGATAAGGGCGATGCCAAGCAAGCGGGGCGGGCCCGGTCCGGGAACCGGGGGAAGGGTCGGAACGGTCCGCGGACCAAGAGCAAGCTCGTCAAGGAACCGATCGAGGCCGCGGTCGTTCGCAAGATCTACGACTGGCGGATCACCGAGCGGCTCAGCTACGAGGCGATCGCGGAGCGACTCAACCTTGACCTCGCGACCAACCCGCCGCCGACCCCGCCAGACCCCGAACGAGCCGTCGGCCGGTGGACGTGGAGCAGTGTTCGGGACGTGCTGAACCAGCCCAAGTACACCGGCTACATGGTCTGGAACCGGCGGGCGATGAAGACGCGCAACGGCAGCCCCAACCCGATGGAGAAGTGGGTCTGGTCCACGGAGCCCACGCACGAGAAGATCATCGACCTGACGGACTTCATCGCGGCCCAGCAGGTCGTCCGGCGGCGCGAACGGTCTCGCACGCAGGCTGGCGCCAACACCCATCCGCAGACCAAGCGCACCTACCGGCTGCGGTCGTACTTGTTCTGTGAGATCTGCGGTCGCCGGATGTTCGGCAAGACGCGCCGCCAGCACGCGTACTACGCCTGCGCGCCGAAGAAGGGCTACGTCCCCGAGGGGCACCCGGACAGCCTGTGGGTGCGCGAAGTCGCGCTCCTCGACGGCCTGAACGAGTTCCTCAGCCACCACGTGTTCGGTCCGTACCGGCAGGAGCTGCTCTCCTCAGCCCTGCGCGACCTGGACATGCAGGCTGAGCAGACACGGACCGAGCGCATCGCGGCGATCAAGAAGTCGATCGCCGACCTCGACGCCCGCAAGAAGCGCCTGATCCGCACCCTCGAAGTCACCGGCGACGATGATGAAGAGCCGGACCAGGAACTCATCCAGGACATCAAGAACCGTCGAGCCGAGATCAAGGCCGAGCGCGCCAAGCTGGCCGCCGAGCTGGAGACCCTCGAAGAGCAGGTCAACGATCAGCAGAACCCCGACCTGCTCCGCTTGCTCCCCGTCGGCGCCTGCGACCTCGACGCATTACCGGAGGACCTCGCCCGCAAGCTGTTCGAGGCGCTCCGGTTGGAGATCCACTACAACAAGACTGACAACACCGCCGTCTGCCGCATCACGCTGAGTGGCGAGACGCTCCCAGCGCTTCAGCAGACCACGCAAGAGAGCGGGGTGGTGCTCCCCTTCAAGAAGCCAACGGGCAAGAAGCATGGCACCGAGACCAACGTGAACGAGAAGGACGAGATGCCTAGCGGCTCGTCCCCCCTGTTCCCATCTGTTGTGTGCCCCCGGCAGGATTCGAACCTGCGCTCCCGCCTCCGGAGGGCGGTGCTCTATCCCCTGAGCTACGGGGGCCCAACGTCGGCAAGCCTAGCGTACGGGGTCGGAGTGGGGGAAATTGGGCCGGCCCCGTACGCTGAGCTGCTACTTCACGCCTCCGGCTGTTAGGCCCGCGACGATGCGGCGCTGGAAGAGGAGGACCAGGATGACCAGGGGGATCGTCACGATCACGCCTGCGGCCATCTGGGTGCCGAAGGGGGCGTCGAAGTTGGTTTGGCCGGTGAACTGGGAGGTGATGACCGGGGCGGTCTTCAGCTCCTGCTTGTTGACCACCGACAGGGCGATGATGAACTCGTTCCACGCCGCGATGAAGGTGATGATCGCGGTGGTGAACACGCCCGGGGCGGCCAGGGGGAGGATGACCTTGCGGAACGCCTGGGCCGGGGTGCAGCCGTCGATCTGGGCGGCTTCCTCCAGTTCCGTGGGCATCTGGCGGAAGAAGGCCGTGAGGTTCCACACCGCCAGCGGCAGGGCGAAGCTCATGCTGGGGACGATCATCGCCTGGTAGGTGTTGAACCAGCCGATGGCGTTGAACAGCTCCAGCAGGGGCACCAGCAGCGAGATCCCGGGGAACATCGACGTGGTGATGATGATCGCCAGGACCACGTTCTTGAACCGGAAGTCCAAGCGCGCCAGGGCGTAGGCGGTCAGGATGCCGATGAACAGCACCGCGACCGTCGTGATGCCCGCGACGATGAAGCTGTTGCCCAGGGAGCGCAGGAAGCCGTTCTGCGGGGAGAAGGCGGCCTCGTAGTTCTCCAGGCTCAGCGGGTTGGGCAGCGGGCTGCCGGAGAACAGGTCCGAGGTGCGCCGCAGGCTCGACACCAGCATCCAGTAGAACGGCGCGAGGCAGTAGACGACGATCGCGGCGATGCCCAGGTAGGGCAGCCAGGAGCGGGCCTTGCTCACTTCTTCCTCCCCGTCCTGGCCCCGATGACGTCGGCGCCGAGCAGCTTGACGAAGACGAACGCGACGGTGGCGACGTAGATGAACAGGGTCACCGAGTAGGCCGACGCCTGCCCGTAGTTGCCGAACTTCACCGCCTCCTCGAACGCGAGCACGGTGACGGTGTCGGTGGCGCCCTTTCCGGGGCCGATCAACGTGTACGGCAGGTCGAACATCCGCAGCGTGTCGAGGATGCGGAAGAGCACCGCGACCAGCAGGGCGGGTTTGACCAGCGGCAGGGTGATCGACCAGAAGGTCTTCCACGGCGTCGCGCCGTCCAGCTTCGCCGCCTCGTAGACCTCGTTGGAGATGACCTGCAGGCCCGCCAGCACGAGCAGGCCGATGAACGGGGCCGTCTTCCAGGTGTCGGCGATCACCACGGCCAGCCACGCGGGCGGGCCGTCGGCGGTCCACAGCACCGGGGCGCCGGGCACTAGGTCGTTGGCCACGCCGTCGGCCTGGAAGATCCAGCGCCACAGCAGGCCCGCGATGGCGGTCGGGACCGCCCACGGGACCAGGATGCTGGCCCGCACGAGCGCGCGCCCGCGGAAGGCGCGGTGCATCACCAGCGCCATCAGCACGCCGACGACGACTTCGAGGCCGACGGCGACGATGGTGAAGGTGGTGGTGTTCAGCAGCGCGTTGAGGAAGCGGTCCCCGGTGTCGCCGCGGAACATGTCGAGGAAGTTGTCCAGGCCGACGAACTCGTCGCCCTGGATGATCAGGCCCGTCTGCGGGTCGATGCCGTCGCTCTGGCGGTAGAACGCCAGGCGCACCGCGGAGATGATCGGGTAGGCGACGACCAGGGCCAGGACGATGAGGGTGGGGGATACGAGGAGCGCGGCCAGCCGCCCGACCCCTGCCCGGCGGCCTGCGCCGGGGGGTGTCGGGTCGGGCTTGGGATCGACCGGGGCTCCGACCATGGTGGTCATGGGAGGGTCCTCCAGTACGGGGGCGGCCCCGGGGGCGCGTCGCTCCCGGGGCCGCCCGCGCCGATCAGCTCGCGGTCAGTTGTTCCAGCTTGGTCTGCAGGGCGGCCAGCGCGTCCGCGGGCGGCACGTCGCCGCTCATGGCCGAGTAGGCCGCCTCCTGGATGGCGGTCGAGACCTCCTGGTACTTGACCACCGCGGGCCGCTTCTTGGCGTTCTCGATGGACGCCTTGAGGAACGGCAGGTACGGGAACTTCTCGGTCAGCTCCGGGTCGTCGTAGAGCGCGGCCCAGGTGGGCGCCTGCGAGGTGGCCATCAGGTTGGCGCGCTGCTGCGGCTCGTCGACCATGAACTTGATGAAGTCCAGCGCGGTCTTCTTGTTCGGGGTGAACGCGCTGATGGCGTAGTTGTGGCCGCCCAGGGTGGAGGCGCCGGGGCCGTCGAGGCCGGGCAGCGGGGCGACGGCGAACTTGCCGTTGACCTTGGACGAGCCGTCCGATGCGTTGGCCAGGGCGTACTGGTAGGGCCACTGGCGGTGGAAGACGAGGTTGCCCGCCTGGAACGCGCGGCGGCCCTCCTCCTCCTTGTACGTGCGCGCCTCGGCCGGGATCGACCCGGACTTCACGCCGTTGACCAGGAACTCCAGGCCGCGCAGGGCCTCGGGGGTGTTGACGTTGGGCTTGCCGTCGTCACCGACGACGACCCCGCCAGCGGAGTTGACCGCCTCGCTGAAGTTGACCGTCAGGCCCTCGTACTTCTCGAACTGGCCCGCGTAGCAGCCGATGTCGGGGTTCTTGGCCTTGATCTTGCCGCAGGTCTCCTCCATCTCCGCCCACGTCTTCGGCGGCTGGGCGCCCACGGAGTCCAGCAGGTCCTTGCGGTAGTACAGCAGGCCGCCGTCGGAGGTGGTCGGCACGGCGTAGAGCTTGTTGAAGTACTTGCCCGTCTCCACCGTGGCCGGGAGCAGCTTGTCGAGCGGGAACTCGTTCTCCGGCAGGGCGACGACCCACTGGTTCGCGGCGAACTCCGCGGTCCAGATCACGTCGAGGTTGAGCACCCCGTAGGCGTCGGACTTGGCCTGGGCGTTCTGCACCATCTGCTGGCGCTGCTGGTCGGCCGACTCCGGCAGCTCGATGATCGTGACCTTCTGGTCGGGGTGCAGCTCGTTCCAGGCGTCGACCTGCTTCTGCATGTTGCCGGACGTGTCCTTGCCCGACACCAGGCTGATCGGTCCGACACCCTCCAGCGCCGCAGGCGCCTGCGTCCCGCCGCCCTGGCTGGGCGCGGGGTCGCCGGAGCCGCAGCTGGCCGCGGTCACGGCGGCGGCGGCGATGGCGGCGAGTCGGATCGCGGTGGAACGGTGGATCTTGCGCACGGGAGTGGTCCCTACTGCCCGGTGCGTCGGCACGGCGCCTCCATATGAATCGGTTCAGAGACGGAGCGGTTGCGCGGCAGCGCATGCCGCCCCGTCGCGGTGTGAGGCACTGTGCCCCGGGTGGGGGGTGGAAGGTACCGTCGGGTACGGGTTCGTTACCGATTCTTGACGGAGTGGCGAAATACGCACGCGCCCGGCTCTGGTGTTGCGGGCGAACGTGAGGCATGCTGTGCGACTAAGCCGTCTGAATGCATTCACGGCGCATGCTCTGGCAAGGAGGACGAGGTGGCCGAGGTCCGGTACGAGTCGGCATCGCGGGTGTACGCGGGATCCCCGCCGGTCCGCGCGGTCGACCAGCTCGATCTGTCCGTTGAGGACGGTGAATTCCTGGTGCTGGTCGGGCCGTCGGGCTCGGGCAAGTCGACCGCGCTGCGCATGCTCGCCGGCCTGGAGGACATCGACGAGGGCAGCATCCGGATCGGCGACCGCGACGTCACCAACGTGCCGCCCAAGGGCCGCGACATCGCCATGGTGTTCCAGTCCTACGCGCTCTACCCGCACATGACCGTCGCCCAGAACATGGGCTTCGCGCTCAAGCTGCAGGGCATGCCCAAGGCCCAGATCAGCGAGAAGGTCACCGAGGCCGCCAAGCTGCTCGACCTGGAGAAGTACCTCAGCCGCAAGCCCAAGGCCCTCTCCGGCGGCCAGCGCCAGCGCGTGGCGATGGGCCGGGCCATCGTGCGCGACCCCGCGGTCTTCCTCATGGACGAGCCGCTGTCCAACCTCGACGCCAAGCTGCGCGTGGAGACCCGCGCCAACATCGCCGCCCTCCAGCGGCGGCTGGGCACCACCACCATCTACGTCACCCACGACCAGGTCGAGGCGATGACGATGGGGCACCGGGTCGCGGTGCTCAAGGACGGCCTGCTCCAGCAGTGCGACACCCCGCGCGCGCTCTACGACACCCCGGCCAACGCCTTCGTCGCGGGCTTCATGGGCAGCCCGGCGATGAACCTGCGCGAGGCCAGGATGGCGGGCAACGGCGTGCTGCTCGGCGGGATGACCGTGCCGCTGAGCCGCGACGCCTTCAACGCCGTCGCGCGCCAGCAGCTCCAGTCGGTGACCCTGGGCGTGCGCCCGGAGTCGCTGAGCCTGGCCCCGGCCGACACCGCCCACGCCTTCGACCTCACCGTCGAGCTGGTCGAGGAGCTCGGCGCCGACGCGCTGGTGCACGGCACGATCACCAACGAGCCCGGCTCGCGCCTGGTCATGCGGGTCGACGGGCGCACCCCGCCCGCGCTCGGCCAGGTCGTGCGCGTGGCCCTGCGCCACCCGGAGGAAGTGCACCTGTTCCACCCGGAGACCGGCGACCGCCTCATCTAGGCGCAAGCGCTTGCGATGGCCCCGGACCTGCTGGTCCGGGGCCATTTCGCTCCAGTTCGCCCGCTTCACCACCGCCGGTAGGCGGCCAGGCGGGACAGGTCGGCGGGCGCGCCGGGCGGCTCGTCGCCGCGGTGCGCGCCGCGGGCCACCTCGCGCAGGAACCGCGCGACGGCGGCGGGCGGCGGCAGCGGGTCGTCGCCGAGGCAGGCCACGACGATCAGGTCCTCGCCGGAGTGCGTCTCCACCGCGGCCGACCACCCGCGCCGCTCGTCCCACAGCAGGGCGGTGTCGCGGTCGGGGTGGCCGGGCAGGCGCTGGTCGAGCGCGAGGTAGGCGGCCAGCGGCGGGCCGAGGTCGACGGCGCAGGACTCCAGCCCGATGCCCAGCAGGCCGCCGACCTCGGCGAGGTAGCCGCGCAGCCCCTCCTCGACGGCCTCCGCGGTGATGGTGGGGACCGACATGATCAGGCGTCGATCTGCTTGGGCGCGTCGTTGACCGCGATCCGACGCGGCTTGGCCCGCTCGGCGACCGGGATGCGCAGGGTCAGCACGCCGTTGTCGTAGTCGGCGCGGATGTTGTCGGTGTCCAGGGCGTCGCCCAGGAACAGCTGCCGGGAGAAGACGCCGTGCGGGCGCTCGGCGATCTGCGTCTGGGCGTCGGCGTCGACGGCGGCGGGCCTGCGCTCGGCCTTGACGGTCAGCACGTCGCGCTCGACGTCGATCTCCACCGCGTCCGGGGCGACGCCGGGCAGGTCGAAGACGACGACGAACTCGTCGCCCTGCCGGTAGGCGTCCATCGGCATGGTCGTCGGCCTGGTCCACGTGCCCTGGAACACCTGCTGGGTGAGCCGGTCCAGCTCGCGGAACGGGTCGGTGCGCATCAACATCGGTTCCACCTCCTGGTCGGGTCTTCGGGGTGTCAATGCGGCACACCTCCGTTGTAGCATGTCGTCGGAATGACGACAACCCAGTTGTCAGCCGAACGATGACGAAGGGCAGCCGGTGGCCGACGAGTACGAGACCGCACGCGCCGACCTGGGCGCGCACTACGGCGACGTCCCGCCGCTGGAGCTGATCCACGAGGTGGCCGAGGGCTCCGGCGAGTCGGCGCACGTGCTCTCGGCGCTGATCGTGCTGCGCCACCTGCGCTCGCGCCTGGGCGAGCTGGAGCCGCGGCTGATCGCGGCGGCCCGGGAGCTGGGCGTGAGCTGGACCCGGCTGGCCCCCGCGCTCGGGGTGACCAGCCGCCAGGCCGCCGAGCGCCGCTACCTGCGGCTGCGCCCGGACGGCGAGCAGACCACCCGCGAGGGCCGGGTGCGGGCCGAGCGCGACCGGCGCGCGGGCGACCGCGCCGTGGCCGAGTGGGCCAGGCGCAACAGCGCGGTCCTGCGCGGCCTGGCGGGCCAGGTCGCCGCCGTGGACGGGCTGGCGGGGGAGACCCGCCGCGGCCTCCACGACGCCCTGGGCGCCGACGACCCCCGCGACCTGCTCGGCCCGCTGTCCGCCGCCGTCGCGCACCTGCGCGCCACCCACCCCGGTCTGGCCGACCAGATCACCGAGCTGGCCGAGCAGACCGACCGCGTGCGCAGGGAGATCAGCGACGAGCGGGCCGCCAAGTCCTGAGTGGACCCGTGTGAGGAGCGGCGGCCGCGGGTAGTCCCCGGGTATGGATGTGATGCGCTAGTGCAGACCTTCCTGCCGTACGCCGACTTCGCCGCGACCGCCCGGGTGCTCGACACCCGCCGCCTGGGCAAGCAGCGCGTCGAGGCGATCCAGGTCCTGCGCGGGCTGACCGTGCCCGGGTACGGCTGGCGCCGCCACCCGGCCGTGCGGATGTGGGCCGGGTACGAGGAGGCCCTGGTCCGCTACGGCCTGGAGATCTGCGCGGTCTGGCGGGCCGCGGGCCACGCCGACACCTGCGCGGACACCCTGCGGGCCGACCTCAAGCGCGCCAAAGGCGTCGACGAGGTGCGCGGGCAGTGGGAGCTGTGCGCGGCAGGCGCGGTACCCCCCTGGCTGGGCGACGCCGCCCTGCACCTGAGCCACCAGTCCGCCCTGGTCCGCAAGGCCCCCGACCACTACCGCCCGCTGTTCCCGGACGTCCCCCCGGACCTGCCCTACGTCTGGCCGGGCTCGGGGGTGGCGGACGCGGGGTAGGGGAGCAGCGGCTCGGCGCCGGTCGGTCCGGGCATGGGCGTGCCGCGTGCAGGGACCAGAAGCTCGGTGCCGGTCGGTTCGAGTGTGCGGGTCTGGCCGGGTTAGGGGAACAGGGCCTCGGTGCCGGTCAGTTCCAGCATGCGGGCGACCACCGCGCCGCGGTCGGCGATGACGAGGGTCTTGCCCTGGGCCGCCACCGTCGTGCGCAGGTCGATCAGCATGCGTAGCCCTGCCGTGTCGCAGAAGGCGACTTCGGACAGGTCCAGCTCCAGCGTGCGGCCGGGCAGGCGCAGCAGCGGGGTCAGCTCGGCCAGCGCGGCCGCGGTGGTGGTCGCGTCCAGCGCCCCGCAGACGCGGGCGGCCGGGCCCGCGGCGCGCAGGGTCACCAGCACGGCGACCGTCGCCCTCTCAGCCATCCCAGCATCCGCCTGACCTCGGTGGTCGGCCGCGGGCTGGTGGTTCAACCCCGGCGACGAGACGATCTTACGGGGCGGGCGCGGTGATCCGGTACACCGCGGGCGCGCTGACCCGCTCGACCGTGCCGTCGGCGGCCACCGAGACGGCGAGTTCGCCGCCGGGCAGCGGGATCCCGGCGACCGACAGCGCGCCCAGCGGCATCGACCGCGGCGGGCGGATCTCGATGTCCCGGCCGTCGATCCGCAGGCCGAGCAGGGCGGTGAGGATCGCCAGCGCGGCCGCCGACGACCACGCCTGCGGCCTGCACGCCGCCGGGTACGGCACCAGCGCGTCGGCCCACCCGGCGTACAGCTCGGGCAGCTCGCCGAGCTCGGCCCCGGCGCGCAGCAGCCGCACGGCCAGGTCGGCGGCCTGGTCGGCGAAGCCCGCCGCGGCCAGCCCGCGGATGGCCACGGCCGTGTCGTGCGGCCAGATCGAGCCGCAGTGGTAGCTCAGCGGGTTGTAGGCGGCGACCCGGTCGGACATCGTGCGCAGCCCGTAGGTGGTGGTCAGGTCCGGCTCGGCGATGCGGGCGGCGACGGCGGCGGACTCCTCGGCGGTGAGGATGCCGGTGCCGAGCAGGTGGGCCATGTTGCTGGCCGGGGAGTCCACCGGCGCGCCGGTCCCGTCGACGGCCAGGGCGGGCACGCCGTCGACCCAGAAGCGCGCCCGGAAGTCCGCGGCGATGGCCGAGGCGTCGGCGCGCAGGTCGCCGGGGTCCTCGCCGAAGCGCTCCAGCAGGTCCGCGCCCGCGACCAGCGCCTCGTGGTTGTAGCCCTGGACCTCGGCCAGGGCGATCGGCGGCTCGGCGAAGCGGCCGTCGGCGAAGCGCACGGCGTCGGGGGAGTCCTTCCAGCCCTGGTTGGCCAGGCCCCGGCCGGTCGCGTCGACGTAGCGCCCGCCGGAGGCGCGGATCCAGTCCAGCGCCCGGCGCAGCGCGGGCAGCAGGGCGCGGACCTCGGCCTCGGGCAGGCCGTGGCGGTGGGCGTCGCGCAGCAGGCAGACCCACAGCGCGGTGGCGTCGATCGTGCCGTAGTACAGCGGCGGCAGGACCATGCCGCCGAGCCGGAAGCCCGCCCGGCGGCGCTCGTGCGGGATCTTGCCCGGGGCCTCGCCGGTGGCCGGGTCGTGCCGCGTGCCCTGCAGCCCGGCCAGCACGCGCAGGGTGGAGCCCGCCAGCTCCGTCGTCCACGGCAGGCCGAGCCGGGCGGTCCACAGGCTGTCGCGGCCGAACAGGGTCAGGTACCAGGGGGCGCCCGCGGCGGCGAAGGCGTCGGGGCCGTCGGCGAGCAGCAGCGAGTCCAGGTCGTCGAGCGCCTTGGCCACGACCGCGGCCAGCCGCGGGTCGGCGCAGGCGACCCGCGGGCGCGGCACCCGCGTGGTCGCCGGGGCGAACACCGCCTCCGGGTCGTCCACTTCGAGCGTCCACTCCAGACCACCCGATCCGGTGGCCGTCCAGCGCAGCACCAGCTCGTCCCCGCGGACCAGCACCTCGGCGCCCGGGGCGCCGACCCGCACCCGCAGCCCGCGCGCGGCCCAGCCGTCGGCCAGCGGGGCGACGGCGTCGTCGGCCGCGCCCGCGCGCACGTGCTCGATCGCGGCGAAGTCCGCCCACAGCGCCACCTCGACCACGTGCTCGCCTTCGGGCAGCACCAGCTCCAGCCGCTCGACCAGCGCGCCCGGCCGCAGCTCGCGCCGCCGCAGCACCCGCGCGGCCGGGTCCGGGCCGGGGTCGAGGTCGCGCAGCAGGCCGACGAAGCCGCCGCGGCTGGCGATCACCTCCGGCTCCCGGCCGTCGACGGTCAGCACCGCCCCGGACAGCACCCTGCGGTCGCCGTGCAGCAGCCCGTGCGCGCCGGTGCCGCGCAGCTGGCCGTCGCGGTCGCAGAGCAGCACCGTCGGCGCCGCGGTGGTGATGACCAGGTCGTGCACGAAGGGATGGCGCATTCGACAAGTGTGCGGGCCGGGCCGTCCTCGGCGACGATGAGGGGGATCGACGACGCGAGAGAGGAACGCGCGGGATGCCGCTGCAGGGTGAGTACGAGCCCAGCCCGGAGAAGCGGGTGCGGGAGCAGGTCGAGCTGTACGAGAGCTCCGGGGGCACCGAGGGCACGACGATGCGCGGCATGCCCGTCGTCATCGTGACCAACCGGGGCGCCAAGTCGGGCAAGCTCCGCAAGACCCCGCTGATGCGGGTGGAGCACGAGGGCGTCTACGCCGTCGTCGCGTCCAAGGGCGGCGCGCCGGAGCACCCGGTCTGGTACCACAACCTCAAGGCCCACCCGCTGGTCGAGCTGCAGGACGGGCCGCGCAAGCAGGACATGCGCGCCCGCGAGGTCACCGGCGACGAGAAGGCGTTCTGGTGGGAGAAGGCCGTGGCCGCCTACCCGGACTACGCCGACTACCAGCGCGGCACCGACCGGCAGATCCCGGTGTTCGTGCTGGAGCCGGTCTAGCCCTCCGCGCCTGCCTCGCGCAGGTTGCGCTCCATCCGCAGCAGGGCGTCGAGGGCGGCGTCCACGCCTGCCTCGTCCAGCCCCGCTGTGGTGCGCCGCTCCAGCTCGTCCCACATCGCCGCCACCTCCGCGCGCAGGGCGTTGCCCGCGGCGGTGGGGGCGACGATCACCGAGCGGCCGTCGGTCGGGCTCGGGGTGCAGCGCACGAAGCCGCCTCGTTCGAGCCTGCGCACGGTCCGGGTGATCGTCGCGGAGTCGGAGCCGAGCAGGGCGGCCAGGTCGGCCTGGCGCTGCGGGCCGCAGTCCCACAGGTGCATCATCAGCAGCTCCTGGCCGGGGTGCAGGCCGAGCCTGCGCAGGAGCTGGGCGGCGACCATCCGGTGCAGCCGGGTCAGCCGGAAGAGGGCGTGGCTGACCGGCCCGCAGGTCGCGGCGGCGGGCACCGGCACGGTTGGCGGTCGTCGCTGGTCTGCGCCCATGTCCGGACATCCTACGGATGACCGCGGACTGTGGGCTGCGCCACAGAATCGAAGATCGGGAAGCGACTCCCGCAGTTACCTGTTCGGACAGGCATGAGCACTGTCTTCGATCCGATCGATCTCGCCGGTCTCCCGCTCGCCAACCGCATCGCCATGGCGCCGATGACCCGCAACCGCGCTTATGGCGCTGGGGCAAGCCCGAGGGCCGACATGGCCGAGTACTACGCGCAGCGCGCGGGAGCCGGGTTGATCATCACCGAGGGCACGCAGCCTTCGGTGGTCGGACAGGGATATCCCGACACCCCCGGCCTGCACTCCGCCGAGCAGGTCCGCGCCTGGCGGCGGGTCACCGACGCCGTGCACGCCGCGGGCGGCCGGATCTTCGCCCAGCTCATGCACGCGGGCCGCATCGGCCACCCGGTGCTGCTGCCCGACGGCCTGCACCCGGTCGCGCCCTCGCCGGTGCGGGCCGACGGCGCGGTCTACACCCACGAGGGCCTCAAGGATTTCGTCACCCCGCGCGTTGACCGACGCCGAGATCACCGCGACCGTCGCCGACTTCGCCGCCGCGGCCCGCAACGCCATCGACGCCGGGTTCGACGGTGTGGAGCTGCACGGCGCCAACGGCTACCTCATCCAGCAGTTCCTCGCCGAGAACACCAACCGGCGCACGGACGCCTGGGGCGGCTCGGTCGCCGGGCGCATCCGCTTCGCGGTCGAGGCGACCCGGGCCGTCGCCGACGCGATCGGGGCCCACCGGGTGGGGCTGCGGCTCTCGCCCGGCTCGACGTACAACGACATCGCCGAGGAATCCCCGGACATCACCTACCCGGCGCTGGTGGCGGAGCTGGCCCCGCTCGGCCTGGCCTACCTGCACGTCGTCGAGCGCGACCGGGAGCTGGCCCTGCGCCTGCGCAAGTCCTTCCCGGGCGCGTTCATCCTCAACCCGCACACCGGCGACCGCCCGACCGGGCACCCCGAGGTGGACCTCGTCGCCGACGGCGTGGCCGACATCGTCTCCTTCGGCGCCCTGTTCCTGGCCAACCCGGACCTGCCCGCCCGCCTGGCCCGCGGTGGCCCCTTCAACGAGCCCGACCCGTCCACCTACTACGGCGGCGGCACCCGCGGCTACCTCGACTACCCGGCCCTGGCCTAGCCCCGCTCCGGCCCCGCCCTCGACCTGGGGGCGGGGGCGGGGCCGCCCCGCGTCCGCCCAGCGGACAGGTATTGCACGCATGCGCATGTGACAATACTTTGGTCGCGGGCTGCGGGAGGAGCGGGCGATGGGCCACGGGCACGGGCATGCGCCGCGCAGCGCGTCCGGGCGGCTGGCCGGGCGGCTGTGGTGGGCCTTCGGCATCGGCGCGGTCGTGATGGCCGCCGAGTTCGCCGTGGGCGCGGCGACCTCGTCGCTGGCCCTGCTCTCCGACGCCGCGCACATGCTCACCGACGTCGTCGGCGTCGGGTTGGCGCTGGCGGCGATCACCGCGGCCCGGCGCGCAGTCCGCAAGCCCGACCGGACATTCGGCCTCTACCGGGCCGAGGTGCTGGCCGCCCTGGCCAACGCCGTCCTGCTCTTCGGCGTCGCCGGGTACGTGCTGGTCGAGGCCGTCGACCGGATCACCGACCCGCCGCGGGTCGCGGGGCTGCCGGTGCTGCTGACCGCCGCGGTCGGGCTGGTCGCCAACATCGCGGCGTTCCTGCTGCTGCGCGAGGGCGCGAAGGAGAGCATCAACGTCCGCGGGGCCTACCTGGAGGTCCTCGCCGACCTCGTCGGCTCGCTGGGCGTGCTGCTCAGCGCCGCCGCCACCCTCGCCTTCGGCTGGCACTACGCCGACGCGGCCGTCGGCGTCGCCATCGGCCTGTGGGTGCTGCCCCGCACGTGCGTCCTGGCCCGCCGCGCCCTGCGCATCCTGTTCCAGCACGCGCCCGAGGGCATCGACGTCGCCGAGTTGACCGCCCGGCTGGGCGCCCTGCCGGGCGTCACCGAGGTCCACGACCTGCACGTGTGGACGCTGACCAGCGGCATGGAGGTCGCCTCGGCGCACCTGGCCACCGACGGCGACCCGGGCGCGGTGCTCGCCGCCGCCCGCGACCTGCTCGCCACTGACTACGGCATCGACCACGCCACCTTGCAGGTGGAAGGCCCCGCCTACCGGTGCAGCCCGCAGTGGTGAGGGGCCGCGGGAAAGCTAGGGGAAGGGCAGGGGCTCGCCGCCGCGCTCGGCCAGCATCTCGCGCAGCAGGACCGTCTCGGCGTCCTGCGCCTGGGCGATCTTGTCGGCCAGCAGGCGCACGTAGTCGTTGGTGGCGTTGACCGCGGCGAAGCGGGCCATCTCCAGGCCGCCCAGGTGGTGGCGGAGCATCAACTGCAGGAAGTAGACGTCCAGCTCGCGGCCGGACAGCGACTTCAGCTTGGTCAGCTCCTCGGTGGTGGCCATGCCGGGCATCCGGGTGCTCCCGGACCCGCCCCCGCCGTGGCCGCCGTGGGTGGCGGTGGGCATCCAGCGCATGTGCGGCTCGCCCGGGGCGGGCAGCTCCGGCTGGTCCCACACCGCCAGCAGGGCGGCCAGGCGGCCGCTCTGCTCCAGCTGGGTGGACTCGATGTCGAAGGCCAGGCCGCTGACCTGCTCGTCGGTGCTGCGGTCGCGGGCCTGCCCGGCCATGGTGATCGCCTGCAGGTGGTGCACGCGCATGTCCTGGGCGAACCCGACGTCCACCGAGCCGGGGCCCGGGGTCGGCTCCGGCCGCACGACCCCGAGCGTGATCAGCATGCCGACCGCGGCGCCCACGAGGAGCACCGCGAGCGCGGCGATCGAGTAGACCGCCACGCGGCCGCCGGTCCGGCTCATTGCGATGGCTTGGCCGCCGTCGTGGTGGCGGGGGTCGTGGTGGCCGGGGCCGTGGTCGTGCCGGTCATCTCCGCCTCGGTGGTGGGCGGCACGATGCCGGTGCCGTCCATCTTCACCGCGTCGGCGCCCGGGGCCTCGGCCACGAACGGCGGCGGGTTGGCCGCGTCGAAGCCGATGCCGTTGGTGTCGCAGCGGCCGCCCGGCTCGGGGTTCTGGAAGCGGTTGGCCCGCAGCGAGCGGATGAACTGGTCGATGCGCTCGTCGTTGGGGTCGTCGAGCTTGAGCTGGTGGCCCCAGGACTGCAGCGAGATCGGCCGGTCCAGGCCGGGGTACGGCGACATCATCATGTGCGGCTGGCCCTCGACCTTGCCCTTGAGGGTGTCCAGCGCCGGGCCGCTGATCTTGTCGGGGTTGTAGGCGATCCACACCGCGCCGTGCTCCAGCGCGTGGACCATGTTCTCGTTGCGCACGGCGACCGGGTAGACGATGCCGGTGCAGTCGGCCCAGATGTTGTCGTGCGGACCGCCGAACGGCGGGGTCTGGTCGTAGGCGACCCGCTGGTCGGGGTTGACGTGCTGGCTGCCCGCGTACTCGACCTTCACCACGCCGTCGATGTTCTGCGAGGGGTCCTGGTTGTCCTCGGATACGGTGAATTCCTTCACCGAGTCAATCTGCATGTAGGCGTAGCCGAAGACGCCGACGGCGATGAGCACGACGGCGGTGACCGCGGCGATCATGCCCCAGGGCGGTCCCTTCTTCGAGACGACGGAGGCGCGAGCGGCCTTGAGCGCGGCCTTGCCGCCTTTGTTCCTGGTCTTGTTGGCCATGCCCGTCCTCGGGTCTCGGGACACCGGTTGCGTCGGTCAGTTTAGGGTCGGGGTGTTTTGTTCCCGTCAACCGCCTTGCACGGCCGTGACCGGAACGGCGTCCGGGCCGGGCGGCTCGGCGACGAACGGCGGCGGGTCGTTCTCGTCGAAGTGGTCCGGACCCAGGCCCATGCAGCTCGCGCCCGGTTCCGGGGCCAGCTCGGGGTTGGCGCGCACGGCCGCGGCGAAGCGGTCGATCCGCTGGTCGTCCACGGTGTCGACGGCCAGCTGCCTGCCCCAGGACTGCACCGACACGGCGCTCTCCTGGCCGGGGAAGGGCGACATCACCATGTACGGCTGGCCCTCCACCCGCCGGGCGAGCGCGGCCAGCTCGACGCCTTTCACCCGTTCGGGGTCATAGGTGATCCACACCGCGCCGTGCTCCATCGAGTGGACGAAGTGCTCGGTGCGGACCGGCACGGTGAAGACGCTGCCCATGCACGGCGCCCAGAAGGAGTCGTGCGCGCCGCCCAGGGGTGGCAGGCGGTCGTAGGCGACGCGCTGCGGGGCGTCGACGTGCGCGCTGCCCGCCCGGTAGTCGATCCGCAGGACGCCGTCGATGCCCTCGGTCGGGTCGCCAGCCGGGGCGTCGCCGTGCCCCGGGTCGCCCGCTTCGCCCTGGTCGGACTGCTTCGGCGGGCTGACCGGCACACCGGGGACGGACGATCCGCACGCCGTCAGCAGCAGGGCCGCGAGCACCGCGGGGACCGCGCGCGTGCGCGAAGGCAAGACCATGCCCGCAGAGTCTAGGGTCCGGTGAACGCGCTGGTGACGGCTCCCTAGACTTGGCGGTCGTGACCCCTGCTGCCCTCGCCGATGCCGTCCGCGCTGCCGCCGTGCGGGTCCTGCGCGACCGCGGCGCCGACGCGGGGCTCGTCCCGGCCGCCGTCACCGTCGAGCGGCCCCGCAACCCCGAGCACGGCGACTACGCCACCAACGTGGCCATGCAGGTCGCCAAGCGCGCGGGCGTGGCCCCCCGCGACCTCGCGGGCTGGCTGGTCGAGGCGCTGGCCGCGGTGCCGGGGATCGCCTCGGCCGAGGTCGCCGGGCCGGGCTTCATCAACATCCGGCTCGCCGCGGCGGCCCAGGGCGCGATCGTCGCCCAGGTGCTGGCGGCGGGGGCGGACTACGGCCGCGGCGACGCGCTGGCCGGGCGCCGGGTGAACCTGGAGTTCGTCAGCGCCAACCCGACCGGCCCGCTGCACCTGGGCGGCACCCGCTGGGCGGCCGTCGGCGACGCGCTGGGCCGGGTGCTCGCCTTCCAGGGCGCGGCGGTGACCAGGGAGTACTACTTCAACGACGCGGGCGCCCAGATCGACCGGTTCGTCCGCTCGCTGCTGGCCGCCGCGCGCGGCGAGCCGACCCCCGAGGACGGCTACGCGGGCGCCTACATCGGCGACATCGCCGCCGCGGTGCTGCGCGCCGAGCCGGGCGCGCTGGCCGCCGACGACCCGGCCGAGGTGTTCCGCCGCGTCGGCGTCGGGATGATGTTCGAGCAGATCAAGGCCAGCCTGCACGCCTTCAAGACCGACTTCGACGTCTACTTCCACGAGGACTCCCTGCACGCATCGGGCGCGGTGGCCGAGGCGGTCGAGAAGCTGAAGGTGTCGGGGGCGCTCTACCTGCGCGACGACGCCTGGTGGCTGCGCTCGACGGAGTACGGCGACGACAAGGACCGGGTCGTCATCAAGAGCGACGGCGAGCCCGCCTACATCGCAGGCGACATCGCCTACTTCCAGGACAAGCGCGCCCGCGGCTTCGACCTGTGCCTGTACCTGCTGGGCGCCGACCACCACGGCTACGTGGCCCGGCTCAAGGCCGCCGCGGCGGCGCTGGGCGACGACCCGGGCGCCGTCGAGGTCCTCATCGGACAGCTCGTCAACCTGGTCAGCGGGGGCAAGCCGCTGCGGATGAGCAAGCGCGCGGGCACCGTGATCACGATGGAGGACCTGGTGGACGCCGTGGGCGTCGACGCCGCGCGGTACGCGCTCATCCGGTCGTCTGTCGATTCCACAGTGGACATCGATCTGGACCTGTGGGCCAAGCGTGGCAACGACAACCCGGTGTACTACGTGCAGTACGCCCACGCCCGCCTCGCGTCGCTGATGCGCGGCGCCGACGACCTCGGCGTGCGGGCCGACGGGGCCGACCTCGGCCTGCTCGACCACGAGCGCGAGGGCGAGCTCATCCGCACGATCGGCGAGTTCCCGCGCGTGGTGGCCACCGCCGCCGAGCTGCGCGAGCCGCACCGGGTCGCCCGGTACCTGGAGGAGCTGGCCGGGGCCTACCACCGGTTCCACGACGCCTGCCGGGTCCTGCCGCAGGGCGACGAGGAGCCCGGCCCGCGCCACAGCGCCCGCCTCGCGCTGTGCACCGCGGCCCGGCAGACCCTGGCCAACGGCCTCGGCCTGCTCGGCGTCGCCGCCCCTGAACGCATGTGACCTGGAGCTGACATGAGGGCACACCCGGCAGGCCCCCGCCACGCCGAGATCCTGCCGCCGAGCACCATCGCCGTCGCCCGCCCGGGCGGCCCGGCCGAGCTGGACGAGCTGCACCCGCAGGTGTGGCCGCGCACCGCCGCCCGCGGGGCGGACGGGGCCGTCCGCATCGGCGGGGTCGACGTGCGCGAGCTGGCCGAGACCTACGGCACGCCGCTGTTCGTCGTCGACGAGGACGACTTCCGCTCGCGCTGCCGCGAGCACGCGCGCGCCTTCGGCGACCCGGCGAACGTGCACTACGCGGGCAAGGCGTTCCTCAGCGTCGAGATCGCCCGCTGGGTGGCCGACGAGGGGCTGGGCCTGGACGTGGCCAGCGGCGGCGAGCTGGCCGTGGCGCTGCGCGCGGACTTCCCGGCCGAGCGGATCACCTTCCACGGCAACAACAAGTCCACCGCCGAGCTGGCCGCCGCGCTGGACGCGGGCGTCGGCAGCGTGGTGGTCGACTCCTTCCAGGAGATCGCCCGGCTGGACAAGCTGGCCCGCGACCGCGGCGTCCGGGCCCCGGTCCTGGTCCGGGTGACCGTCGGGGTCGAGGCGCACACCCACGAGTTCATCGCCACCGCGCACGAGGACCAGAAGTTCGGCTTCTCCCTGGCAGGCGGCGCGGCGGCCGAGGCGTGCGCGCGGGTGCTCAAGAGCGACGGGCTGGCGCTGGTCGGCCTGCACAGCCACATCGGCTCGCAGATCTTCGACGCCGACGGCTTCGCGGTGGCCGCCCACCGGGTGATCGGGCTGCTCGCGGAGCTGCACCGCGCGCACGGGTCCGACGCGCTGGCCGAGCTGACCACCGTCGACCTCGGCGGCGGCCTGGGCATCGCCTACACCGCCGCCGACGACCCGCCGCCGCCCGCCTGGCTGGCCGAGCAGCTGCGCGCCGTCGTCACCAAGGAGTGCGAGCAGGAGGGGCTGGCCGTGCCCCGGGTGGCCGTCGAGCCGGGCCGGGCCATCGTCGGGCCGGGCACGGTGACCCTCTACGAGGTCGGCACCACCAAGGACGTCACCGTCGGCCACGGCGCGGTCCGCCGCTACGTCAGCGTCGACGGCGGGATGAGCGACAACATCCGCACGGCCCTGTACGACGCGGTCTACGACACCCGCCTGGTGTCCCGCTCGGCGGGGGAGGGCGGGCAGGCCACCGGCGCAACCCTGTCCCGCGTAGTGGGCAAGCACTGCGAGTCCGGGGACGTGGTGGTGCGAGACTGCTGGCTGCCGGAGAATCTGGCCCCCGGCGACCTGCTCGCCGTGGCCGCGACCGGCGCGTACTGCTACTCGATGGCCAGCAACTACAACCGGTTGCCCCGGCCCGCGGTGGTCGCGGTGCGCGACGGCGCGGCGCGGCTGCTGCTGCGCCGGGAGACCGTGGACGACCTGCTGCGCCTGGAGGTGCCGTGATCGAGGCCGCTGAACCCATCCGCGTCGCGCTGCTCGGTTGCGGGACGGTGGGCACGGAGATCGTCCGCCTGCTGACCGCGCAGGCGGACGACCTCGCGGCCCGGGTGGGGGCGCCGGTGGAGCTGGCGGGCATCGCCGTCCGCCGGGCGAACAAGGCCCGGCCGGGCGTGCCCGCCCACCTGCTGACCACCGACCCAGCCGAGCTGGTGACCCGCGACGACGTGGACGTGGTGGTCGAGGTCGTCGGCGGCATCGATCCGACCAGGGAGTGGCTGCTGGCCGCGCTCAAAGCGGGCAAATCGGTGGTCACGGCCAACAAGGCGCTGCTGGCCGAGCACGCGGGCGACTTGTTCGCCGCCGCCGACGCCAGCGGCGCGGACCTGTACTTCGAGGCGGCTGTCGCCGGGGCCATCCCGCTGCTGCGCCCGCTGCGCGAGTCCCTGGCGGGCGACCGGATAACCCGGGTCATGGGCATCGTCAACGGCACCACCAACTTCATCCTCTCGGCGATGGACGAGACCGGGGCCGGGTACGCCGAGACGCTGGACGAGGCCGCCCGGCTGGGCTACGCCGAGGCCGACCCGACCGCCGACGTCGAGGGCTACGACGCCGCGTCCAAGGCCGCGATCCTGGCCTCCATCGCCTTCCACACCCGGGTCACCGCGGGCCAGGTGCACCGCGAGGGCATCACCGCGGTCACCCCGGCCGACGTGGCCGCCGCCCGCGCCCTGGGCCGCACGATCAAGCTGCTGGCGATCTGCGAGCGCGTCGCTGGCCCCGACGGCGAGGCCGTCGCGGTGCGCGTGCACCCGGCGATGATCCCGCGCTCGCACCCCCTGGCCGGGGTGAACGGCGCGTTCAACGCGGTGTTCGTCGAGGCGGACGCCGCGGGCCAGCTCATGTTCTACGGACGAGGCGCCGGTGGTGCACCCACCGCCAGCGCCGTCCTCGGCGACCTGGTGGCGGTAGCCCGCAACCGGGTCGTCGGCGGGCGGGGTCCGCGCGAGTCGGCTTACGCCGACCTGCCGGTCCGACCCATCGCGCAGGCCGCGACCAGGTACCACATCAGCCTGGACGTGGCCGACCGCGCGGGCGTGCTGGCGGCCGTGGCCGCCGTGTTCGCCCAGCACGAGGTGAGCATCGCCGCCGTGCGCCAGGAGGGGCGCTCGGCCGACGCGAGCCTGGTCATCGTCACCCACTCCGCGCCGGACGCGGCCCTGAGGTCCACTGTGGACAAGATTGCCGGGCTGCCGTTCGTGCACGAGGTCGTGAGCGTGATGCGGGTCGAAGGCGAGGAGCTATGACCGTCCCCACCGACGTGCGGCCGGGCTGGCCGGGCATCATCCGGGCCTACCCCAGCCGGATCTCGGTGCCCCCGGGCGCCGAGGTCATCACCCTGGGGGAGGGCAACACACCGCTGCTGCCCGCCCCGCACCTGTCCGAGCTGACCGGGGCGCAGGTCTACCTCAAGACCGAGGGCGTCAACCCCACCGGCTCGTTCAAGGACCGCGGCATGACCGTGGCCGTCACCCACGCCAAGGCGATCGGGCGCGAGGCCGTCATCTGCGCCTCCACCGGCAACACCTCGGCGTCGGCGGCCGCCTACGCCGCCCGCGCGGGCCTGGCCTGCGCGGTCCTGGTGCCCACCGGCAAGATCGCGCTGGGCAAGCTGGCCCAGGCCGTGGCCTACGGCGCCCGCATCCTGCAGATCCAGGGCAACTTCGACGACTGCCTCGAACTGGCCCAGAAGACCGCGGCCGAGTACCCCATCGAGCTGGTGAACTCCGTCAACCCGGTGCGGCTGATCGGGCAGCGCACGGTCGCCTGGGAGGTCTGCGACGTGCTGGGCCGCGCGCCCGACGTGCACTGCCTGCCGGTGGGCAACGCGGGCAACATCACCGCGGCCTGGCAGGGCTACAAGACCTACGCCCAGGACGGGGTGGTCGACGCCCGCCCGCGCATGTTCGGCTTCCAGGCCGCGGGCGCCGCGCCGATCGTGCGCGGCGAGCCGGTGCCCAACCCCGAGACCATCGCCACCGCGATCCGGGTCGGCAGCCCGGCGTCCTGGGCGGGCGCGGTCGCCGCGCGCGAGGAGTCCGGCGGGCTCATCGACGCGGTGACCGACGAGGAGATCCTGGCCGCCTACCGGCTGCTGTCGACCCGCGAGGGCGTGTTCGTCGAGCCCGCGTCGGCGGCCTCGGTCGCGGGCCTGCTCAAGACCGCCGCGGACGGGCGGCTCCCGCGCGGGGCGACCGTCGTGTGCACGGTGACCGGCCACGGGCTCAAGGACCCCGACACCGCGCTGTCCGGCGTGGCCGAGGTCGAGCCGGTGCCGGTGGACGCCACCGCGGTGGCCGCGGCGCTGGAACTGGCGTGAGCGCGGGCGTCCGGGTCCGCGTCCCGGCATCCACGGCCAACCTCGGGTCCGGCTTCGACGCGCTGGGCATGGCGCTGGGCCGCTACGACGAGATCGTCGTGCGGCCCGCCGCCGCCACCTCGGTCCGGGTGCGCGGGGAGGGCGCCGACGAGGTCGCCCTCGACGAGCGGCACCTGGTGCTGCGGGCGCTGCGGGCGGCGGCGGCCAAGCTCGGCGCCGACCCCGGCCCGGTGGAGCTGACCTGCGACAACACCATCCCGCACGCGCGCGGGCTGGGCTCGTCGGCGGCGGCCATCGTCGCCGGGATCGCCGCGGCCTACGGCCTGGCCGGGCGCGCGCTGGACGCCGAGGCGCTGCACCTGGCTGCGGAGTTCGAGGGCCACGCCGACAACGTCGCCGCGAGCCTGCTCGGCGGGCTCGTCGTGGCCTGGCAGGACGCCGAGGGCTTCCGGGCCCAGCGCCTGGAGCCGCACCCGGACCTGCGGGCGACCGCGATCGTCCCGGCCACCCGCTCGGACACCCACGTCACCCGCGGCCTGCTGCCCGCCGCCGTCCCGCACGCCGACGCCGCCTTCGCCGCAGGCCGGGCCGCGCTGGCCGTGCACGCGCTCACCGCGGCCCCGGAGCTGCTGCTGCCCGCGACCGCCGACCGCCTGCACCAGGACTACCGCGAAGCCGCCTACCCTGCGACGTTGCGCCTGGTGCGCGACCTGCGCGAGCGGGGCGTCGCCGCGGTGGTGTCCGGGGCGGGGCCGACCGTGCTGGCGCTGTCCACCGCGGATGAGCTGCCGGAGGGTCTGGACTTGGCCGGATTCGCGGTGTGGCCGCTCGGAATAGACCGGGTCGGCGTGGTTGTTGAGGCTGTGTGACGGTGTCGTCATCTGCTCGCAATCTTGCGGTGACGGACATCACCGATCAGCGTCACGATTCGTGCGACGCGCTGTAAGGCGGTTGTTGCACCTTGCGTGACGGGCGTCTACCCTCGGGGGCGTTCAGTCACCGCGCGCACGGGCGCCCGGTGTCGTTCCCGGGAAATTGCTCCGGGCCGCATCATCTGCCGAAGATCTCGGTTCTGCCTACGCCGGATCGGGGATGGCAGGTACCCGACGACCGTGGTGACCAGATGCTCCCCAACAGCGACCGCGTCGCGCGATGGGCCGGGGAAACTGGCCGCCGTCGCGTCGGGTGCGCGCCGCCGATGGGGAGAACGGCCGCTTCGCGTTCCGTCGGGCGGCGGTCCGCTGGTCCACGTAGGAGGCGGGGGCCGGTCAGGAAGGACATGTGTGAGCAATACCGATCTACTGAGCAGTGACAGCGCTGCGGAGACCCCGGAGTCCGGCGCGAAGCGCAACGGCGGGGCGCCGCGCAAGCGGGCGGGGCTGTCCGGCATGGTGCTCCCCGAGCTGCGGGAACTCGCCGGTCAGCTGGGCATCACCGGAATCGCGGGCATGCGCAAGGGCGACCTGATCGCGGCCATCAAGGAGCGGCAGGGGGGTGCGGCGGCGCCTGCGCCGCAGGAGCTCCCGCTCAACGGCGCGGCCGACGCGCCTGCCAAGGCGGAGGCCCCGGCGAAGGAGGCCCCCGCGGCCGAGGAGGCCCCGCGGCGGGAGAACCGCCGCCGCCGGGCCGTGGTCCGGCCCGCGGGCAGCCCGGACAAGGCGGTGGCCGCCGAGGCGGCCGCGCCGGCCGAGGCGCCTGCGCAGCAGGCCCCGGCCGAGGAGCCGCGCCCCGAGCGCCAGCAGGGCGACGGCCAGGGCCGCCGGGAGCGCCAGCGCGAGCGGGGCGAGCGGTCCGAGCGCGGTGACCGGGGTGACCGGTCCGAGCGCGGTGACCGGGGCGAGCGCCAGGAGCGCGACCGCGACCGGGGCCGCCAGGACAGCCGCGGCCAGCAGCAGTCCCACCGGGTCGACGACGACGATGACGACGACGAGCGCGGCGGTCGCCGCGGTCGCCGCTTCCGCGACCGCCGCAGGCGCGGTGGGCGCGGCGAGGGCGGTGGCGGGCAGAACGACACCGAGGTCCGCGAGGACGACGTGCTGCTGCCGGTCGCCGGTGTGCTCGACGTGCTGGAGAACTACGCCTTCGTGCGCACCTCCGGCTACCTGTCGGGCCCCAACGACGTCTACGTGTCGCTGTCGCTGGTCCGCAAGTACGGCCTGCGCCGCGGCGACGCCATCACCGGCCTGGTCCGCCAGCCGCGCGAGGGCGAGCAGCAGCGGCAGAAGTTCAACCCGCTGGTGCGGGTGGAGACGATCAACGGCCTGGAGCCCGACGGCGCCCGCAACCGGCCCGAGTTCACCAAGCTGACCGCGCTCTACCCGAACGAGCGCCTGCGCCTGGAGACCGAGCCGCACATCCTCACCACGCGCGTCATCGACCTGGTGATGCCGCTGGGCAAGGGGCAGCGCGCGCTGATCGTCTCGCCGCCGAAGGCGGGCAAGACCTCGGTGCTGCAGGCGATCGCCAACGCGATCACCACCAACAACCCCGAGTGCTACCTGATGGTCGTGCTCGTGGACGAGCGGCCTGAAGAGGTCACCGACATGCAGCGGTCGGTGAAGGGCGAGGTCATCGCCTCCACCTTCGACCGCCCGCCGGGCGACCACACCACCGTGGCCGAGCTGTCCATCGAGCGCGCCAAGCGCCTGGTGGAGATGGGCCACGACGTGGTCGTGCTGCTGGACTCGATCACCCGCCTGGGCCGCGCGTACAACCTGGCCGCCCCGGCGTCCGGGCGCATCCTGTCCGGTGGTGTCGACTCGACCGCGCTGTACCCGCCGAAGCGCTTCCTGGGCGCGGCGCGCAACATCGAGAACGGCGGCTCCCTGACGATCATCGCCACCGCCCTGGTGGAGACCGGCTCCGCGGCCGACACGGTGATCTTCGAGGAGTTCAAGGGCACCGGCAACGCCGAGCTCAAGCTGGACCGCAAGATCGCCGACAAGCGGACCTTCCCGGCCGTGGACGTCGACCAGTCCAGCACCCGCAAGGAGGAGCTGCTGCTCTCGCCCGACGAGCTGGCGGTCACCGTCAAGCTGCGCCGGGTCCTGCACGCCCTGGACAGCCAGGCCGCGATCGAGCTGCTGCTCGACCGGCTGCGCAAGTCCCGCACCAACATCGAGTTCCTGATGCAGGTGGCCAAGACGACGCCGTCGCAGCACGACGACTGAGGCTGGCTTGGCGGAGAGGCCGCCCCGGACCACCCGGGGCGGCCTCTCTTCGGCCTTGATCCATACCGATATGGGTATGTATCGTGGTGCGCATGGCACGGGCAGCGACCACGACAGACGCCTTCAACGCGGTGGCCGAGCCCCGGCGGCGGCAGATCCTCGACCTGCTGGCCGCGGGGGAGCGGTCGGTCACCGACCTGGTCGCCGCTCTGGGCATCGTCCAACCGCTGGTGTCCAAGCACCTGCGCGTCCTGCGCGAGGTCGGCCTGGTGGACGTGCGCGAGGAGGGCAGGCAGCGCCTGTACCGCCTCAACGGCCACCCGCTCAAACCCATCTTCGACTGGGTGAAGACCTACGAACGCACGTGGACGGCCCGCTTCGACCTCATGGAATCCGTTATCGACGAGCTGAAGGAGCAGGAAGATGGCGACCACGACTAAGGGCACCGCCGTGGTGACCCTCCCGGCGCCCGACCAGATCTGCATCACCCGCGAGTTCAACGCCCCAGCCCACCTGGTCTACCGCGCCTACACCGAGCCGGCCCTGATCCGCCGCTGGTGGCACGCCAACCGCGGAGTCATGACGGTCTGCGACGTCGACCTCCGCGTCAACGGCACCTGGCGCTACGCGATGAACACCCCCGATGGCGTCGAGGTCGCCTTCCACGGCACCTACCGCGAAATCCTCCCCAACGAACGCCTCGTCTACACCGAGCTCTACGAGGGCGCCCCAGACGTCACCGAAGCGGACGCCGCCATCATCACCGCCACCTTTAAGGAACACGCCGCCCACACCACCGTCACCCTCCTAATCCACCACACCCTCCCCGACCACCGCGACGCCCACATCAACTCCGGCATGGAACCCGGCATGCAAGACGCGATGGACATGCTGGAGCAGCTCGCCACCACCTTGACCTGAGTCGGTAGGGGATGGGGGGAGAGGGCATGGAGGAGGGAGGCAGGGGGAGCGGGCGGAAGGAGGCGGGGGAAAGCGGACAGGGGGAGAAACAGGGCGGAGGCAGGCAGGGGGAGGCGAGCCGAGGGGCGGGCAGGGGAAGCGGGGGGAGGGAGCCGGGCAGGGGGGAGGCGGACAGAGGCGAGAGGGAAGTGGAGGGGAGACGGGCAGGGGGAGACCGGGAGGTGCTGAGACAGGGGGGCGGGCAGTGCGGAGGCAGCGGGCCGGAGGCAGGCAGCAGCGGCGACGGACAGGGAGACGGCCGAGCGGAGAAGGGCAGAGGCCGAGAGGAGGTGGAGGAAAGACCGGGCGGAACCCGAGCGCGCGACGGAAGTGACGAAGACGGCGAGGGCCCGAACGCGGAGAGGGAAGCCGACGAAGACCACGGGGCCCGAGCGCGAGGGGAGCGGAGGCAGCGAGGCGAGCCCCGAACGCGGACGGAAGCGGACGAGGATGCCCGAGGCCCGAAGCGCGGGGATGGAAGCCGGAGGGAGACGGCGGGGCCCGAGCGCGGAGAGGGAAGCCGGAGGGGGACAGCGGGGCCCGAGCGCGGGGACGGAAGCCGGAGGGGGACAGCGGGGCCCGAGCGCGGCGACGGAAGCCGGAGGCAGACGGCACGAGCCGAGTGCGGCGAGGGAGGCGGAGGGACACGGCGGGACCGGGAATCGAGTGCGGAGAGGGAAGCGGACGAAGACGGCGGAATCGAGCGGAGACGGAAGCGGAGGGGACGGCGGAAGTCGAGCGTGGAGACGCGGAGGTGAAGGGGACCGCCCACCCAACGCAACGCGCCTCAGTTGTCTGTCCGATGGGGTGAACTCGCCTTCGTGGGGAGCGAAGCACCGCTACCCTCGCCGGGCGTGGACGGGCCTGCCCGCTCCGCCCTTCTCCACG